>JADGAU010000006.1 GCA_015231865.1 Gammaproteobacteria bacterium
GATATTGATAGTTATACTACCCTTGATGCTCGTATTGGCTGGAAATTGTCTAAAAATACAGAAGTATCTTTAATTGGACAAAATTTACTGAATAGCAAACAACATGAATTTACTGCTCAGGAGGACAGTACACCAGCAACCTATAATCACCGCATGATTTATGGAAAAGTCTCTATTAAATTTTAATCCATAGCCGATGATATTAGTGCTCATGAATTTTATGCATTTGAACTTAAGAAAAAAGTATCAATTCTCAGTTATTGCTATTGTATTGACGCTGTTATTTGCATCCTTACCTCAACGAGCTGATGCAATCTCTTATCAGCAGAAATTACTGATGCTTAAGGCCTTAATGACGATAAAGTTCTTTAAATACAGTCGCTGGCCGGATAAAGAAAATAACAGCTCTGATAGTTACAATTTATGTGTTTTAGATACACCTGAACTACTGACAGCTTTCAATTCGGTAAAGGGCAAGCTTATTAATGGCAAAGAGCTGAAGGTAAACCAGGTCAATTATGAACAGGTTAACTCCTCTGTCTGTCACCTATTATACATTGGAAAAAATGCACCGCAGCAAGCTCTGAAATCTCTGTTAGAGAATCTGATCAAAGAGCCTATATTAACTATTAGTGACCAGAGTGGCTTTGCTGCCAATGGTGGTATGGTTGAATTAGTTACGATTGATAAGAAAATTGCTTTTAATATCAATCTTTATAAGTTAAGAAAATCCAGTTTATCAATAAGCTCTTCGGTACTGGAATTAGCAGATAAGGTTATTAAAAAGTGAATAAATTGAATAAAAATCAACAAACCTCGCTGACCAGAAAACTACAGGTATTAATTTTAACCTTATCAATTGGTACTTTGACGATAAATGCCTTTATTAATTTATGGATTGATGCCGATTTCTTTCGCCAGGATTTACTAGAAGAATCGATTACTATTTCAAAAATCATAGCGACTCATACGACCGCTGCAATTGATTTTGGTGATAAAAAAACAGCCAATAAACTGCTTGAGTCCATTGGTTTACTTAAAGGCATTAATCATGCACGTTTATATGATGAAAACCGGGAAGTTTTTGCCGCGTTTATGAAGCAGGATCATGATCATGAGCGGGTACTCAAGCAATTTGATCATCAATGGCTGGAGAGTTCATTTACTATCAATAAAATCCAGCATCGCTTTACCGATGAACAGCTGTATTTAATTGTCCCCGTTATACAGCACAATCACCGTCTTGGTTCGCTTCATGTGATGGCAAATTTGTCCCAGTTTAACCAGCAAATTATGTATGCCATTATTATATCTGTCAGTTTATTAATTATTATTAGTTTATTAACCTTTCTTATCTCCAGGCATTTTCAGAAAAAACTGATGATCCCTATTAATAGTCTGGTTACAGGTATGAATGACGTCTCAAAATTAAATGACTTTAGTATCCGTTTGGAAACACAGGGATATGATATTGAAACCACAACTTTGACAGATGGTTTTAATAATATGTTGCAACAACTAGAAGAAAGGGACTCTACGCTTCAGACCTACAAAGAAAAACTAGAGCAATCACTGCAGCAGGAAGAAGAGCTGCGAAAACTGGCGGATAACGCTAACCGTTCCAAATCCGATTTTCTGGCTAACATGTCGCACGAAATAAGAACGCCAATGAATGCCATCATGGGTTTGTCACATCTGGCTGCGGTGTACTTAAATAAGAAACAGGAACAGGATAATCGACATTTAGATTATTTACACAAAATTCATGCATCTGGAAGTTCTTTATTAGGATTGATTAACGATATTCTCGATTTTTCAAAAATTGAAGCTGGCAAACTGGATATCGAAAATATTGATTTTAATTTATATGACGATGTGTTGCACAAAATAGAGCCGGTTTTAGAACTAAAAGCGAATGAAAAAGATTTAGAGCTTATTTTTGACATCCCCGTCAATCTACCAAAAACCTTTTATGGTGACCCCTTGCGTATTGGTCAGGTGCTGATTAATCTGGTGAATAATGCGGCTAAGTTTACAGCTGAAGGTTCGGTTATTTTACGGCTATTGTTAAATGAACAATCGTTAACTAAACAAGAGTTGAATGAACAAGAGAGCAAAGATAATAATCATTTTATTGCACGTTTTGAAGTAAAAGATAGCGGTATTGGCATGACAAGTGAGCAGCAGGATAAGCTTTTTAAACCGTTTTCGCAGGCAGATACTTCTACTACAAGGAAATATGGCGGTACAGGGCTGGGCTTATCAATCTCTAAGCAATTGATTGAACTTATGGGGGGAAAGATCGGCGTTGAATCAACGCATGGCAAAGGTTCTACTTTCTGGTTTGAACTGCCGCTTATTGTTAAAAATAAAGAGGATCTAATCAAGACAGAGATATTTAAAGATGAACTCAGCGCATTATCAATTCTGGTCGTTGATGATAATGAGTGTGCACGACATGTTACCAGTCAATATCTTGAGAATTTCGGATATGATGTGATAACGGCAGACTCTGGTGAGAAAGCTCTGCAAATACTTGATACTCGAACTGACAAAGATAAAATCGATCTTGTGTTTATGGATTGGGTTATGCCAGATATGGATGGCATAGAAACCATTTATAAGATTAAAGGTAGACAACTAAACTTTCCTCAGCCCCATATTGTTATGCTTACCGGGCATGACAAATTATCATTACGGGATAAATGTAAAAAAGCCAGTGTTGACTGCGTATTAACAAAGCCCGTGCTTCAATCGACATTGTTTAATTGTATTCTCGATGCCTTTGGCAAACGTGTTATTGTTCGTGAAGTTAATGATCATGATACTTATACTGATAAGTTACAGGGAGCGAGAGTTTTACTGGTTGAAGATAATGAAGTGAATCAATTGGTCGCCAGTGAAATTCTGGAAAATGTTGGTATTGAGGTAAGTTTGGCTGGTAATGGCCGTGAGGGTGTTGATAGTGTGATAAACAGTGCTGATAATGGCTATGATGTCGTGCTAATGGATATTCAAATGCCTGAGCTTGATGGTTATGAGGCAACACGGGAAATTCGTTCTCATCAGCAATTTAGTGAGCTGCCCATTATTGCCATGACAGCCAATGCGATGAAATCAGATCGGCAGGCCGCATTGGCCAGTGGCATGAATGATCATCTCCCTAAACCTATTGAGCCTTCAGAACTTTATGATTTATTGTTAAAATTAATCAATATCTCTGATAAAGACCGCAAAAGTAATCCTGTCTTAATAGAAAAGGAACAATTATCCAGTAATTTTGAAATAGATAATGAAATTCCTGAACTTTATGGCATTAATACGACTGAAGCTTTAAATCGTTTATCAGGAAAAAAGAAATCATTAATACGTATTTTAAAAATTTTTCTTAGTAGTAATATCACAATTTGCGAACAGATATCTGAAAAGGTTAAAGCCGGTGATTTGAAAGCTGTAGGGAATATGGCACATACACTAAAAGGGGCAAGTGGCTATATTGGGGCAAGTGCCATTTTTGAATATGCGGAACAGGTCGAAAAATTTTGTAAAGAAAATAACAAGGCGGAAGTATTAAAATCTGTTGAAAAATTAACGAAGCTTATGAAGCCCATAATTGATGGTTTAATTCAATGGCAGGAACAGCTAAGCAAGGAAGAAAAACAATCGAATAAACAATCGAATAAACAAGTCGAGGACAAAACAGTAGACGATGAACAACTTAAAAGTCTATTACTTGAACTACACAACATGATAGACATCGATATCAGAGCCTCAATCAAACAAGTTGAAATTATTAATCGGATTCAGCTAAGTGATGAGTATTCCGATTATATAATGAAAATAGAAGAGGCAATCAACAATTTTGATACGGACATAGCCAAAACTATAATTCAGGACTTTATTAAACAGGTATAAAATTAAGCAGGTACATATGAGTTTAAAGAAACGTATTCTTATTGTTGATGATTCACCTAATGATATACATTTTGTCATGGATCACTTTCCCGACAGCTACGATATTATCGCTGCAACCAGTGGTCAGAAAGCTTTGCAACTAGCAGCTCAGGAACCATTACCAGATGTTATTTTAATGGATGTTGAAATGACTGATATGAATGGTTATGAAACTTGCCGGAAGTTAAAATCTAATCCGGTAACTGAAGATATTGATGTTATTTTTGTATCTTCTCATGACACAGTGGAAGAAAAATTAGCCGGTTATGAAGCCGGAGGTAGTGACTATTTAAGCAAGCCAGTCAACAATGAAGAATTATTAGAAAAAGTTAAAATCTCTGTTAACAATCATCAGTTTAAAATAAAATCTAAAGAAGAGCGTACTCAGGCTCTTGAAACAGCCGTCTCAGCTATCAATAATGCACAGGAAACCGGTGTTATTATTAAATTTAATCGTGAGTGTTATCAAACCAGCAGTTTCAGGAAATTAACGGAATTATTAGTTAATAGTGCAGCAAATTATCGTCTTGATAATGCCGTTCAAATCAAAGTTAATGATGAATATTATTATCACTCCAGTAATAAACACTTTTCACAATTGGAACGGGAGTTATTAACTCGCTTTAATAATCAAAATAAATATCTGGAAGTTAAAGATAAGCTGATTATCAATTGTGGCCACATTACACAAATTGTAAAACATATGCCAACAGAGCCTCAGGCTCGTAAGCGACTGATTGATCACCTGTCTGTTTTAATAGAAATTGCCAATTTCAAATCAGAAAATCTATTATTACAGCAAGAGCTATTAAGTATTATTAATTTTTCTAATGATGGCGCACACAAAATTGAAGCTATACAAAATGAACAAGTCAAACAATCTGTACAAATTATGGATGATCTAAAGGTAAATATGCAGGATGCTTTTATTGGCTATGGCATATCAGAAACTCAGGAACAAGGCCTACTGACTATGATCAATCAGACCATTGCAGAGTCTATGAAGAATATAGAAGCGGGAAAACAGATAAGTAAAGAAGTGAATAATATTATTGCTAATTTATCAAAAGTTTTAAAAAAATGAGTATTATTTATTTAGATTAGGGCCTGTCAGGCCCTAGAAGTCACTTTAAAATTTAACTGACGATTGTGGCATATCTGCATCGTAAAATTCTATTAATGTTAAGCAAATGATATAATTTCAAGTATATTTCACATCTGGAAACTATGATTTATGAATGATAAAACAGCGGTTGCACCTTCAAATTTTATTCGCCATATTATTGATGAAGATATTAAAAATAACAAAAATCAGGGCAAGGTAAAAACCCGTTTTCCCCCTGAGCCTAACGGTTATTTGCATATTGGTCATGCAAAATCAATTTGTTTGAATTTTGGATTAGCTAAAGATTACCAGGGCGTTTGTAATCTAAGATTCGATGATACAAATCCTGAAAAAGAAGATATGGAATATGTTGATTCTATAAAAGAGGATGTAACCTGGCTAGGATTTAAATGGTTTGAAGACGTTAAATATTCATCCGATTATTTTGACAAACTTTATCAATATGCAATTGATTTGATCAAAGATGGCAAAGCTTATGTTTGTTCATTATCACCAGAACAAGCTCGTGAATATCGAGGGTCATTGACTGAGCCCGGAAAAGATAGTCCCTATAGAAGCCGAACAATTGAAGAAAATTTAGAATTGTTTGAGAAAATGAAACAGGGCAAGTTTGATGAAGGTGAGCATGTTCTGAGAGCCAAGATTGATATGGCTTCTGGTAATATGAATATGCGCGATCCAATTATTTATCGAATTCGTAAAGAAGCACATCATCAAACGGGCAATCAATGGTGTATTTATCCAATGTATGATTATACTCATTGTATTTCTGATGCTTTAGAAGGAATCACACATTCGGTTTGTACTTTAGAGTTTGAAGATCATCGCCCGCTATATGATTGGTTTTTAGATCAAATTGACATTGATTGTCATCCACAACAAATTGAATTTGCCCGTTTAAATTTAAATTATACCGTTACCAGTAAACGTAAATTAAAGCAATTGGTTGATGAAAATATTGTCAATGGCTGGGATGATCCCAGAATGCCTACTATTTCAGGATTTCGCCGTCGTGGTTATACACCCGCTTCAATCAGAGATTTTAGTGAGCGAACCGGTGTTACAAAAGTTGATGGAATCGTAGATATGAGCTTGCTTGAGTTTTGTATACGCGAAGATTTAGAGCATCATGCTGCTAGAACAATGTGTGTTATTCGCCCGCTTAAGGTGATAATTGATAATTATGAAGAAGATAAAATTGAAAAATTATCAGCCCCTAAGCATCCTAAAAATACAGACATGGGTAATCGCTCACTAATTATGGAAAAAGAGATTTATATTGATCATCAGGACTTTACAGAAGATCCACCACCAAAATATAAGCGTCTGACAACAGGTAAAGAAATACGATTACGAAATTCGTATGTAATTAAATGCGAATCAGTGGTTAAAGATGAACAGGGCAATATCACCGAGCTGCATTGTTCTTATGATCCCGAAACCTTAGGAAAAAACCCTGAAGGCAGAAAAGTGCAGGGGGTTATCCACTGGGTCAGTGCTAATCATAGTCATGTTGCTGTGGTTAAAGAGTATGATCGTTTGTTTACTGTGGAAAAGCCAGATGGACAAAATCAGGACTTTTTAAGTTTTTATAATCCTAATTCTTTAGTTGAACATACTTCAGCCCGCATCGAGCCAGATTTAATTAAGGCTCAAGTAGGTGAGAACTTTCAGTTTGAACGTGAAGGTTATTTTGTAAAGGATAAAGACTCAAGTGATGAGTTACCCGTATTTAACAGGACAGTCACCCTTAGAGATAATTGGGAAAAGAAACCAGACAATAAAGATGCTAAGCCTAGACGTCGCAGAGGTTAGATTAAATGCCAACAGACCTTAAGCTGCCATACTTGAAAATGCTGGCGTTATGAGTCTTCTTGCCGTATTGCTAAAGCTTTCAGCTTGCTCAGCAAGATTCACCTGTTGGTATAGTTCACTAATTCTTTGCCATGGCAAATAGAAAGTGGGTGCTCGCTGTATTACCATCTGATAAAGTTCTTCAGCAGTTTTATAATCACCGTGTATATGTTGTTCAAGGGCAATTAATAAGATACCTTCTACCGGATCAACCAGTTCAGTATAGCCTTTTTTACTGACAACTATATCAAAATATGAGTGAGTTTTAGGCGAATAAGTCTTAATAAAAGAACTATAAAACTTAAGTCGGGACTGAACTGCTTTTTCGTGTACTCTGGTTTGAGTCACTTCCTCCCAGGCTTTTTCCCGGACTCTATTTCTAAGCGCGGGCATATCAATTAATTGATTCAGTTTTTTGTAGAGTTCATCTGTATTATCAAATAGGAAACCATTTGTACCATCAATAATTGAATTTTTATAGGCACCTGAATTTGAACATATAGGGACAACACCACAACTGGCATATTCAATATATTTGCCATCTGAGCGTCCCTGATTAAATTCTTCATTTTCAAGTATGGCAATACCAATATCAATTTCTTTAAGAAAATTAAGATAATCGATCATATCACCTGTTGGTGTTTGTTCTACATGTATACCCGTATTTTTAAATAACTCTAAAATACTATCGGGTGCCATAATATGCACATTGATTTTGTCTTTATCTGGCCAGTTCTTAAGAATACTAACCAATTTTTTAGCATCTGCGTAATGGCCAACTGAACCCGCCCAGCCAATATCCAATTTGTCTTTTGGATATATTTTAGGTAAACGATAATCTAAATTTGGTAAATGGTTCCTGAAAACTTTCGTGACAGGATTAAGATACCCATATTTATTTTCAAGATACTGACTACTAAATTGAACTGCATCTGCAGAACGAGCTAGCTCTTTTATTAAATCCTGATTACTTTTACTGGCATAAAAGTCGTGCATTGGTAAAGAGTTAGGAAAGTGGCAAAAATCATCAGAAATTTCATAAATTGTTTTAAGATTTTTGTATTTACGCGTATCAATAATGTCTAACATCAAAGGATCAACGACCATATTGATCACTAATAACTCTGCAGTTACCGCTAAGTGAATAGCATTAGGATGTGTTGTTTGCACAGCCGCAACCGACAGGTGTTCACCTAATGCTTCTCCAGGCCATACTACGCGATGAAGGTAATCACCACTGTTTCTAGTTTGAGGATGTGAGAGTAATAGACATTGCATAATTTTACTTAATTAGAGTTTCTTAGATTAAAAAATTGTCAACTTTTATAGCGTCTATTAGATAATTTTCTTTAAAGAAAGTTTTCAGTTTTCAGCATCTCAGCCCGCGCGGCGGGCAAACATTTCAAAGTAACCATGTTGCACTATCGGTTCCCCTCTTTAGCAAAGAGGGGTTAGGGGAGATTTGAAAAGAATTTTATGTTTCTGAAATATAGGTTGTTTAGCGTACATTTTCAAATCCCCCCTTGCTAAAGCACCCAAAGGGCATAAAAGGGAAGCATATCGTGCAATATTTATATCTAATTATAGATGGGTTACTTAGAAGTTTAGCATTTAACTGCCAACTGCCAACTTTTATTTATACTTTGGCTAAAACCTTATCCATAAATTTAAAAGGTAAAAGACGTTTTAGGTAGGCGAATAAATAAGTTGGGAAGGTAACATAGTATCGAACTTTTGGAGATTTTGCTTCCAGAGCATGAACTAATGCGTTAAGGACTGCTTCGGGACCAAGAGTAAAGGGTACCGCAGGCCCTTCCTTTTTACTAAAGTGTTGAATCATTCTTACATATTTATTTTTATGAGCGCTGGTTTCAATTGCTATATTATTTTGAAATTTAACGAAGGCATTTTCTCTAAATTTACTGATAATTGGCCCTGGTTCAATTAATGAGAAATGTATTTTGGTATCTGATAGTTCTAAGCGTAATGTATCCGTTAACGCTTCAAGTGCAAATTTTGAGGCGGTATAAGCGCCACGATAGGGTATCGCAACAAAGCCTAATACGGAACTATTTTGAATAATTCTGCCATACCCTTGTTTTCTCATGACTTTAATGACTTTATTGGTTAAATGAAGAGTACCAAATACATTGGTTTCAAATTGTTCTCTGATTGCTTTAAGGGTTAAATCTTCAACTGCACCAGGTTGCCCAAATGCGCCATTATTAAATAAAGCATCTAAGCTTTGGTTTGTTTTCGTTAAGATCGATTCAAGTGCTGAATCAATAGATTTTTCATCATTAAGATCTAATTGATAGGCATCTAGTCCTTTTTCTAGTAATGTTTCAACATCTTGCTGTTTTCTTGCAGTGGCAAAAACCTGATAGCCTAAGTGATGAAGTTCCATGGCACAATAGTATCCAATGCCGCTAGAACAACCTGTAATTAAAACGGATTTTTTCATTTTTATGACTCGAATAGAAGTATCTAAAATAAGTATTAAATATTAAGCGATGAGTTGTCATGAAAGCAATAAAGTTTTCTGTAAAACTGCCGATTACGTGTTAAAATGACGTAAACTTTTAAAACTATTTTTAGGGATTTAATCGTGGATATAGCTACGCTAATTGGAATTATTGGTGCGTTGATAATCATTGCTGTTGCAATGACACTCAGTGGTGGTATTGTAATGTATATTAATGTACCGTCAATTCTGGTGGTCTTTGGTGGTGCATCTTTTGCTGTTGTTGCCTGTTTTCCTCTTGGGCATACGATTGCTTCGTTTAAAGTGTTTATGAAAGCTTTAATGTCAAAACCTGATGATCCAAATGAATTAATTGAAAAGGGTGTTGAATTAGCCACAATTGCTAGAAAAGAAGGCATCTTAGGACTGGAAGGTCAGGATATATCAAATGAGTTTTTAAAAACCGGAGTTGGCCTTTGTGTTGATGGTCATGAACCGGATTTTGTACAAAGAATGCTGAGTAAAGATATTAGTATTACTGTCGACCGACATGAATGGGGACAAAAATTCTTTATGAAAATTGCTGATATGGGACCGGCAATGGGTATGATTGGTACTTTGATTGGTCTGGTTGGTATGTTAGCAAATATGGATGATCCTAAAGCCATTGGACCTGCAATGGCTGTTGCACTTTTAACAACTTTATACGGTGCGATTTTAGCAAATGCTTTTTGTATTCCAGTTGCAGACAAATTGGCTTTTCGTGCTGATGAACAACGTTTAAATAGAACACTCATTCTGGAGATTATTGCATCGATCCAAGAAGGTATTAATCCTAAAGTTATGGCAGATATGTTAAAGACCTATTTACCAGAAAGTAAGCGCGGAAATGAAGGCTAATGGCCGAAGAATGTCCTAAAGTCAAATGTCCGGCAGGTATTCCAGCATGGGTATTAACCTTTGCCGATTTGATGTCTTTGTTAATGTGTTTCTTCGTACTATTGCTTTCATTTGCAGAAATGGATGTCATCAAGTACAAACAAATTGCCGGTTCTATGAAAAGTGCCTTTGGTGTACAAAGAGATATTAAGGCATATGAACCACCTAAGGGGGTTAGTATTATCGCCAGAGAATTTAGCCCCGCGCCACCTCAGCCAACGGTTATTAACCAGGTCAAACAGGTTACAGAAGATGATACTAAGCAAGAGTTATTGCTGGTGAAGCACCTTGAAGAACTGGAGCTTGAATCGACTAATTTAACTAAAAAGCTGGGTAAGGCTGAAACAGAAGATGAAAAAGAGGAAATCCAGACTAAAATTGAAAAAGTTGAAGAAGAAATCATTGAAGCGAAGAAAAAATTAGGCCAGGTTGAACAAAAAATTGAAGAGCTTCAACAAAAGGAAATTATTCAACAGGCGATGACGATGGCGACATCGTTGAAGCAGGAGATTGAATCAGGTGAAATTGAGATTGAAACTAATCAGGATAGCTTTCTTATTCGTATCAAGGATAAGGGCGCATTTCCACCTGGTTCGGCTAGGTTAACGGATGATTTTATTGATGTCTTAGAAGTTATTAAAAGAGAACTGGCTGAAATTAAGGGAAGTATTATTGTTGCTGGTCACACAGATGACGTGCCAATTAATACAGCAGCTTTCCGTTCTAACTGGGATTTATCTGCTGAGCGTTCTGTTTCTGTTGTGCAGGAGTTATTATTTGAAAATAAAATTGAAAAGGAACGATTAAGTATTCAGGCCTTTGCCGACTCACGTCCTTTAGTTCCTAACGATAATCCCGAAAATCGTTCTAAAAACAGACGTGTAGAAATCGTTGTTTCTAAATCGGTTGCTGAATTAAATAGTCTGGAGGGAAAAGATGCTGTTGGTTTGGAAAATGAGCCCGCAAAAGAAGAGCCTCGAAGAGTTGCGCCGGAAGAAAATACGGATGAGCCTATTGAACAGCCTGGAAGAGCCAGAACTGCGAGGGAGGAAAATACGCCATTTGATAATATAGATAGGCCGGAACCGCGTACAAATGCTAGAGTTAATACAGAGCCTGCTAATCAGCCAATTCCAGAGGTTCCTGCTGAAGAAGTGCCTAGTTTTATTAGTTTTTAGCAGTTTTTATTTACATCTGGATATTTTTAACAATGCTTGATAAAGAGCCTGAAGAAAGAAGAGATTATTTTAGATTAAATGAAAACATGTTGATGAATTATCGCCGTGTTGAAAAGGTAACAGACCCAAATAGTTCGTCATCAGATGACTTGTCAATGATTAAAGAATTTTCATCAATGACACAACAATTTAAAGCGGCTTTAAGTCGTATAAATCAACGTTTGCCAGAAGTAACTTCCTGTTTTAAATTGCTTGATTCAAAATTAAACCTAATGGCAGAAAGTTTGTATAGTCATCAGGAACATGCAGAACTTAAACGACAACATGTGAATATTAGTGGCAGTGGAATGAGCTTTATGACGCATGAAAAGCTTGATTCGGATGAAAAAATTGAAATTAAAATGGTCCTGTCAACTGATTTGATTAGTCTTAGCATTATGGCTAAAGTGGTAGAATGTAATGCTGCTGAAACAAATATTGATGACAATTATCAAATATCAGTTAAGTTTGTTGAAATGAGTGAGCCAACACAAGATTTAATAGTAAAGCACTTAATGCAGTCGCAGTCGTCCTTACTTAGAAATGATAGGGCTTAGAAAAGATAAAATATGAGACAAATTGTACTTGATACAGAAACGACCGGCATTAGTACCAAACTAGGTCATAGAATTATTGAAATAGGCGCGGTTGAAATTATAGACCGTCGACTCACCGGTAATACCTATCACCAGTATATTAACCCTGAACGTGAAGTTGAAGAAGAGGCCTATCAGGTTCATGGGATCTCAGATGAGTTTTTATCTACCAAGCCGGTTTTTTCTCAGGTGGTTGAAGAATTTATTGATTATATTAAAGGTAGTCAATTAGTGATTCATAATGCGCCATTTGATGTTGGCTTTATGGATCATGAATTTTCTTTGGTTTCTCGTCTAAAGAAAAAAACTAAAGATCTGTGTGGTGTTCTGGATACCCTGGTTTTGGCAAAGGAGATGCGACCGGGACAAAAAAATAATCTCGATGCACTTTGCCGGGCTTATGGTATTGATAATTCTAATCGTGAACTTCATGGCGCTTTATTAGATGCAGAATTACTGGCCGAAGTTTATTTAGCAATGACCGGTGGTCAAGTCAGTTTGACCTTTGAAGAATCAGGTAAGCAGCAAAAGGGTGATAAAATTATTAGACTTGGTAGTGATAGAGAAAAATCCAGAATAATTAAAGCTTCTGAACAAGAGCTAGCACAACATCAGAAACTTCTTCAATTGATTGAAAAAAAATCAGGTAAAGATGTTTCCGGGTTTTGGTGATTTAGCTTAAGAAAGTGCAATATAGTCCCTCCCTCTCCTTTACCAAAAGTAGGCCCTACGAAGGGAGAGGGGAGTCAAACCTCATTTTTCAATTGATATAATAAATCTAGTGCTTGTCTGGCATTTAGATTATCACAATCAAGCGCTTTGATTTTTTCAACGACTGGATGTTGTTCTGACACCTCATTTTTTGGTATTTGCTGACTAACATTATCACTATTTTGATTTTCCTGCTCCAGCATAGCCAGCTTGTTTTTCGCTAATTGAATCACGCTTTCAGGCACGCCAGCCAAAGCCGCCACATGAAGACCATAACTTTTTGAGATTGCACCCGATTTGACATGATGTAGAAACACAATTTTATTTTTGTATTCATTAGCTTCTAAGTACACATTGGCGATATTAGGGTAGGTTGATGTCAATTTAGTCAGCTCGAAATAATGCGTTGAGAAAAGCGTATAAGCCTTGATTTCTCGAGCTAAATAATAGGCAGTTGCATAAGCTAATGATAAGCCATCATAAGTACTCGTACCCCGGCCAATTTCATCTAGTAAAACTAAACTCTGGCTGCTTGCACTATTTAAAATATTAGCCGTTTCAGTCATTTCTACCATAAAAGTAGAACGACCACTGGTTAAATCATCCTGAGCACCAATTCTGGTAAATATCCGGTCAATGATTGGAAAACTAGCTGTTTGCGCAGGCACAAAAGAACCAATATGGGCTAACAAAGTAATGTGAGCCAACTGACGCATATAGGTTGATTTACCACCCATATTAGGGCCGGTAATCAATAACATTTTTCGAGTATCATTAAGTAAACAGTCATTTGCTATAAAAGTCTCTTCCTGATAATACTCAATGACTGGGTGTCTCCCTTGAATAACATTAATTTCGCAAGAATCTGGTTTAAAACTGGGGCTATTCCAGTTTAGAGTTTGAGCTCTTTCTGCTAAATTCACCAGGACGTCAAGCTCACTAAGAGCCTGACAGCAAATTTGAAGTTTTGATAAATGGGGCAAAAAGTATTCTAGAATTTCAATATAAAGTGATTTTTCAAGTTTTAATGCTTGTTCCTGAGCATTAAGAACCTTGTCTTCAAAGTCTTTTAATTCATCGATAATATAACGTTCATTACTTTTTAACGTTTGTCTGCGAATATAATCGCCAGGAACCAAATGCGATTGCGCTTTAGTGACTTCAATATAAAATCCATGAACTTTATTGTAGGCTACCTTCAAAGTAGGGATCCCGGTTCTTTTTATTTCCCTTTGTTCCAGTTCAATTAAATAATTTTCACTATGCTGTTTGATATCACGCAACTCATCTAACTTATCATTAAATCCTTCGGCAACAACACCACCATCACGCATTAATACAGGAGGTTCATTGATAATTGCTGTTTGTAAGTAAGTGACTAAATCAGGAAACTGATCAATTTCGATTTGTAATTGATTAAGTTTAGTTGATTTAAATGGTGTCAGAAACGATTGGATATCGGGTAATTGTTCCAGTGCAATTTTGAGCTTAATTAAATCTCTGGGTTGCGCTGATTTAAGGGCGATCCTGGTTAATACCCGCTCAATATCACCAATGGGTTTTAATAAAGTTTGTGCTTGAATATAAAGATCATCATTGATGAAAGTAGCAATTGATTGTAATCGAAGTTCTAAAATTTCAGTATTTTTTATTGGCCGGTTTAACCAGCGATTGAGCAAACGTGTACCCATGGTAGTCGAGCAATGATTGATAAGCGTAAATAGTGAATAGCCATGCACCATACTCAAACTATCATTGATTTCAAGGTTTCTACGACTGATTCTATCTAATATTAAAGCATCATTAACCTGTTCATTATAAAGTCTGGTTAAATGTGGCAAATCTGAACGATAGGTGTTTTTAACATATTGATATAGGCAACCTGCAGCAGAAATTGCAGACTTTAGATGTTCACAACCAAATCCAGATAAATCGATTGTTTTAAACTGTTCAGTTAATAGTCTTCTGGCAGTTTTTTCATTAAAAAAATAGTTTTCCTGTTGTTTGATAACTGCAAAATCAGCGCTTAGACTCTTTATTTCTTTTAAATATTCAAATTGTTCCTGTAATAAAATCTCTGCAGGTTTATGGCGTTCTAGTTCATTAAATAGATCACTTTCATTTTCAAACTCCTGAACCACAAAGCGGGCTGAGGAAATTTCCAATATAGAAAGTCCGATAGTTTGCTTTTGTTTGGTTTTTGCTAGATAAATAGCGGCAATCAAATTTTCTTTGTGTTCATTAAGCAAATTTTCTTCGGTTAATGTACCTGGCGTTATAATTCTAACAACTCTTCTTTCAACGGGTCCTTTTGAAGTTGCCGGATCGCCAATTTGTTCACAAATTGCGACAGATTGATTTTGAGCCACCAATTTACTTAGATAATTATCAGCCGCATGCCAGGGAACACCTGCCATAGGTATTGGCTCACCTTCCGCCTTACCACGAGCTGTTAGCGTAATTCCCAGAAGTTCAGAAGCTTTTATTGCATCATCAAAAAATAATTCATAGAAATCACCCATACGATAAAATAACAACATATGCGGAAATTCTTTTTTAATGTCCAGAAACTGCTGGATCATTGGCGTGTGTTTGGCTTGAGTTTTCATCGGCCATATTTTATCTGATATGCGGGCGTTTTTGTATTATGTTTTTACCTTGAAAAAAATGTTAGAATCCCAATTAGTTTAGCTAATAATTATTCTTGAATTTTCAGATTAATTTGTCAGTGAAACTTTTTGTTAACCTTAGTGAGTTAGCTCCGGGAAAAGAAAATGCCAATTTATGAGTATCAATGCCAAGAATGCGGCCATCAATTAGAAAAACTTCAAAAAATGTCCGATAATCTTTTAAAGGATTGTCCTGAATGTGAAAAGCCTAAACTAAAAAAATTAGTATCAGCTTCTGCTTTTAAGTTAAAAGGTTCAGGCTGGTACGAGTCAGATTTTAAAAATAAAAAGCCTGCACCTGCTAAACCAGCAAAAGCCGAATCAAGCAGCCATTCTTGTGCTAGTGGGGCATGTTGCCCTGGGAGTTAAAATCGTCTTTCTGCTTTTCAGCTATCAATTTATTTATGTATAAAAACTGTTATAATGCGCGGCTATATTTTACTCATTGCATTAACATAATTACTTAAGTCTCTTTGACTATTTTATTTACAGGAAAAATAACATGCGAAGCCATTATTGCGGCCAATTAAATGAAGAAAAGCTAGATCAGGAAGTTAAATTAACCGGTTGGGTTAATCGTCGTCGTGACCATGGTGGAGTAATATTTGTAGATTTAAGAGATAGAGAAGGATTGGTTCAGATTGTTTTTGATCCGGATAGATATGAAATATTCAATCAGGCTGAACATATTCGAAATGAATTTGTATTACAGGTTAAAGGTATTGTTAGAGAACGTCCCGAAGGAACTATTAATGATGAACTTTATACTGGGAAAATAGAAGTTCTGGCACATGAATTGACGGTACTTAATGCGTCAGAAACACCGCCATTTCAATTAGATGAAGATGATGTTTCTGAAGAACACAGGCTACGTTATCGTTATATTGATTTACGTCGTCCGGAAATGCAAAAAAAAATCATGCTGCGCTCGCAAATTACCAGAAGTTTGCGTAACTTTCTTGATGATGAAGGTTTCTTAGATATCGAAACGCCGATGTTGACCAAAGCGACACCCGAAGGGGCTCGTGATTATTTAGTGCCTAGTCGTACTCATCAGGGCTCATTTTTTGCTTTACCACAATCACCTCAAATCTTTAAACAATTATTGATGATGTCAGGTTTTGATAAATATTATCAGATAACCCGATGCTTTAGAGATGAAGACTTACGAGCTGACAGACAACCAGAATTCACGCAATTAGATATTGAAACAACTTTTATGGACGAAAATGCCATCATGGAAATGATGGAAGAAATGATCCGAAAATTATTTTCTAATGTTTTAGAAGAACAATTACCCCATCCTTTCCCTAGAATGAGTTATGCAGAAGCCATGCTGCGTTATGGTAGTGACAAACCGGATTTAAGAATTGATCTGGAACTGGTTGAAGTTGCGGATGTGTTAGAAGACATCGAATTTAAAGTTTTCTCCGGACCAGCAAAAGATCCCGGAAGTCGAGTCACGGCTCTTTGTGTTCCAGGCGGTAATCAGTTATCACGTAAACAAATTGATGATTATACTAAGTATGTTGGAATTTATGGTGCTAAAGGTTTGGCCTATATTAAGGTCAATAATATGGCTGATGGGCGTGAAGGCTTACAATCGCCAATTGTTAAATTTATTCCAGATGATAGTTTAGACCTTATTTTAGAAAGAACAGGTGCTAAAGACGGTGATTTGATTTTCTTTGGCGCAGATAAGGCAAAAGTTGTTAATGAGGCTATTGGCGCATTAAGAATTAAAGTTGCACAAGATATGAACCTGGTAAATCACGGCTGGAAACCTTTATGGGTTGTTGACTTCCCAATGTTTGAAAAAGATGATAAATCTGATAAGTGGAATGCCTTACACCACCCATTCACAGCCCCGGATGTTGATGATATTGAAGCATTAAAAGCTGAGCCAGGTCAAAGTTTATCCAGAGCTTATGATATGATCCTTAATGGTACTGAACTTGGTGGCGGCTCTTTACGTATTTATAAAGAAGAAATGCAACAGGCAGTTTTTGATATTTTAGGTATTGGCGATGAAGAAGCGAGAGAAAAATTTGGTTTCTTATTAGATGCACTTAAATATGGTTGTCCTCCACATGCTGGCATTGCATTTGGATTAGATAGATTAGTGATGTTAATGACAGGATCAAGTTCAATTCGCGATGTGATGGCATTTCCTAAAACACAATCTGCAGCTTGTTTATTAACAAATGCACCAGCACCGGTTAGTACGCATCAGATGAATGAATTGGGCATAAAATTAAAGAAAATACCAAAAACAGAAGACTAAAAACGGAGTTTTTTTATGGCAGGTCACAGTAAATGGGCAAATATTCAGCATCGTAAAAAAGGACAGGATGCAAAGCGTGGTAAGCTTTTTACAAAATTTATCAGAGAAATTACCGTGGCTGCTCGTATGGGAGGCCCTGATGAAGCGGCAAACCCAAGACTAAGAGCGGTTGTTGAAAAAGCCTTAAAAGCTAATATGACCAGGGATACGGTTGCCCGCGCTGTTAAGCGAGGAGCAGGAACCGATGATGGAGATAACTTTGAAGAAGTACGTTATGAAGGTTATGGCCCTTCAGGTGTGGCAGTTATGGTTGATTGCTTAACGGATAATCGTAATCGTACGGTAGCGGAAGTTAGACATGCATTTTCTAAGGCTGGTGGTAATTTAGGCACTGATGGTTCTGTTGCCTATTTGTTCAGTAAAATTGGCGTGATGAGCTTCCCTGAAGGTGATGAAGAACAAATTATGGAAGTTGCTTTAGAAGCAGGTGCTGAAGATATTGAAAGCAATGATGATGGCTCTATCGACGTTACCACAGAAGAATCAACTTTTATGGATGTTAAAGATGCAATGGTTGAAGCTGGCTTAGAACCTGATGTGGCAGAAGTTACCATGAAAGCATCAACTAGTGTTGACTTGGGCGAAGGGGATGCCGAAAAAGTTATTAAACTGATTGATGCGCTTGAAGATCTGGATGATGTTCAAAATGTGTATTCGAATTCTGAATTTTCTGATGAAGTTTTAGCTAATTTAGATAATTAAGGGACTAGTTATCAGTTATTAGTGTTAAGAGCTAAGAGCTAAGTGCTAAGTAAAGCGCCCAAAATAGAACGAGTTATTTTGGGTATCGATCCGGGCTCTATTAATACGGGCTTCGGTATTATTAGTTCTAAAGGAAATCAAATTAACTTTATCGGTTGCGGTACCATAAGAACCGGAGGCGGCGACTTTCCGACTAGATTACAGACTATTTTTATGCAAATTCAAGAGGTTGTCCATGAATACCAGCCTCATGAGATGGCCATTGAAAATGTTTTTTTATCTAAAAACCCGGATTCGGCCTTAAAGCTAGGGCAGGCTAGGGGAGCTGCAATTTGTGCTGTTATGGCTAATCATGTTTCTGTTGCAGAATATACTGCAAACCAGGTAAAACAGGCTATTGTGGGCAAGGGCCATGCAACAAAAGAACAGGTTCAGCATATGGTTAAATTCATTTTAAAACTAGATGAAAGGCCACAAGCAGATGCAGCAGATGCCCTGGCTATTGCAATATGTCATGCCAATACAAGAAGTACCTTATCAATGTTAAGCTCCAATGCAGAATCTAAATATCCAAAAGAAATCTTAGCAGCCATAAATGGCAGACGAAAAAAACGATTTAAACTTTAAAGAAAGTTAACAGTTAACAGTTTACAGTTGACAGTGTTCAGCTAAAACAACAAGATATTTAAAAACTAAAAACTAAAAACTAAAAACTAAAAACTAAAAACTAAAAACTAAAAACTAAAAACTAAAAACTAAAAATAAAGGACCACGGATGTCAGGAAATACTTTTGGTAAATTATTTACAGTCACTTCTTTTGGTGAAAGCCATGGTAAAGCAATAGGCTGTATTGTTGATGGTTGTCCTCCAGGCGTGGAATTGAGTGAAACTGATTTACAGGATGATCTTGATAGAAGAAAACCGGGAACATCCAGGCACACAACTCAGCGTCGTGAAGATGATGTTGTTGAAATATTATCAGGTATTTTCGAAGGTAAGACGACCGGTACGCCTATATCATTGCTTATAAAAAATACCGATCAACGCTCAAAAGATTATTCCAATATTAAGGATACCTTCAGACCAGGACATGCCGATTATACCTATCAGCAAAAATATGGATTTAGAGATTATCGTGGCGGTGGCCGTTCTTCAGCCAGAGAAACAGCCAGTCGTGTGGCCGCCGGCGGGGTGGCCAAAAAAGTTTTAAAAGACTTTTATGGTATTGAAATTAAAGGCTATTTATCTCAATTAGGCCCTATAAAAACGGCTCATCATGAAGATAAAAACTTTGATTGGGATGAAATTTATAATAATGCTTTCTTTTGCCCTGATAAAAGTAAAATATCAGAATTAGAATCCTATATGGATGCTTTAAGAAAAGAAGGTAATTCTATTGGTGCTAAGGTCACTGTGGTTGCTAAAAATGTTCCCCCCGGTCTTGGTGAACCCATCTTTGATCGTTTTGATGCCGATATTGCTCATGCATTGATGAGTATTAATGCTGTTAAAGGCGTTGAAATAGGAGCAGGCTTTGATTGTATAGAACAAAAAGGTACAGAGCACCGTGACTTAATGACACCAGATGGCTTCTTATCGAATCATGCAGGTGGAGTTTTAGGCGGGATTTCTTCTGGACAGGATATTGTGGCTAGTATTGCAATGAAACCGACATCCAGTTTGCGATTGCCAGGTCAAAGTATTGATATTCATGGTAAGCCCATTGAGGTTGTAACTCAGGGGCGACATGACCCGTGTGTAGGTATACGGGCAACACCTATTGCTGAAGCGATGTTGGCGATTACTCTATTGGATCATATGATGCGTCACTATGCACAAAATAACCGGGTCGAATCGAAAACACCGGTTATTTAAAAAATGGTGACATCAAGTAAATTAATTTGTTAATAAATACTCAAATGCTGATAGTGATGCTTTGGCACCTTCTCCCATCGCAATCACAATTTGCTTATAAGGAACTGTTGTGACATCGCCACAAGCAAAAATTCCTGGCGAAGATGTTTTTCCTTTTTCATCAATAATGATTTCACCATAGGAAGTTGTATCTACCAAATCCTTAACAAATTGACTATTGGGCACTAATCCAATTTGTACAAATACACCGGATAATTTTTTCTGCATTATTTCGCCTGAATCTCTATCTTCATACTCGATGGCAGTGACTTTTTTGTCAGTTGCAATAATTTCTTTGCAGATAACATTTTTAATTATCGTAATATTATCCTTAGCTTTAGCTTGTTCAACTAAAACTTTATCTGCTTTTAGTTCTGGCATAAATTCAAATACTGTTACCGATTTAACAATACCTGCTAAATCCAGAGCCGCTTCAATGCCAGAGTTACCACCTCCGATAACTGCGATATCTTTGCCTTTATAAAAAGGTCCGTCACAATGAGGGCAATAGGCAACACCATTGCCAATATTCTCTTTTTCTCCAGGGATCCCCAGTTCCCTCCAGTGAGCACCAGTCGCAATAATCAGCGTCTTACTTGAAATAGTTTCACCAGAAGATAATGTGATTGCTTTTATTTCATCATTCTGGATATTGGTTACCCGTAAATGTTCTTTTAAGGTAATATCATATTGATTCATGTGCTCACTCAATGCGCCGACTAATTCCGGACCGGTTGTCGAAGGCACAGAAATCAAATTTTCTATTCCCATGGTATCTTTAACCTGACCACCTAACCGCTCTGCAATTAAAGTAACTTGTAGTCCTTTACGTGCACTATAGATCGCGGCACTGACACCTGCAGGGCCACCACCAATAATGGTAACATCCTGCAAAGGTAAGCTTGATTCTGACTTAGTGCTGGTAACAATTGCATCATTGCTAAGAAGTTTATCAATTAATTGTCCGGCATCAACTTTACCATTGGCAAATAATTCGCCATTTAAATAAACGCTGGGGACGCCTTGAATATCTTTTTCTTGAATTAATTCAGGAAATAACCCGCCATCAATCATTTCGCTTGAAATATTTGGATTTAAGAGTGCAAATTGATTTAAAGCCTGAACAACATCAGGGCAGTTATGACAGCTTAAACTGATGTAAACTTCAAAATGTAATGGAACTTCAATATTAGCTATTATGTCGACAATACTTTTATCGAGTTTTAAATCGGTTCCAGAAGCTTGTAGCATTGCTAATATCAGCGAATTAAATTCATGGCCGCCAGGTATTCCTGAAAATACAATGCCGGTTGCTGCTCCATCTGCTTCAAGCGTAAAGCTAATGGGACTTCTTAAAATTTCACTATTATCCTTTTCTTGTAATGATAATTTATCAGAAACATTGACAATATCAGACAGAAAATTAATCAGTTCTTCTCGTTTTGAATGTTCGCCTGTTTGAACAACAAAACAAATATTCTTTTTCATCGATTGTGTATAGGTTTTTAAAGCTTGTTTAATTTCTGCAGTAATCATTGTTTGTCTCCTAATTAAATACTGCTCATATGGTGTGAATCATATGAGCAGTGATGCTTAATATTTCCTTATATCTTTCCAACTAAATCTAAAGAAGGTGCTAGAGTTTCTTCACCTTCTTTCCAGGCTGCAGGACAAACTTCACCCGGGTGAGAAGCGACATATTGTGCTGCTTTAACTTTTCTTAGTAGATCTTCAGCATCACGACCAATTCCTTCCGCAGTTATCTCCATCGCCTGTATAACGCCATCAGGATCAACCAGGAACGTTCCTCTATCAGCCAAACCTTGATCTTCACGCATAACATCAAAGTTTCTTGTGATTTCACCAGTTGGATCACCAACCATCGTGTATTGGATTTTTCCAATCGTATCTGAAGAATCGTGCCATGCTTTGTGTGTAAAATGTGTGTCTGTTGAGACTGAATATATTTCAACACCGCGTGATTGGAATTCGTCATAATGATCTGCAAGGTCGCCTAACTCAGTAGGACAAACAAAGGTAAAATCAGCCGGATAAAAGAAGAAGATTGACCACTTACCTTGAAGGTCATCACTATTGATATCGACAAACTCACCTTGTTTAAAAGCGCTTGCTGTGAAAGGTTTGATAGTTGTATTAATTAAAGCCATGTTATTTCTCCGTTTTGTTTTGATAAAATTTAATAATTAGTTCCTGTTGAACATGGGTATAGAATACAGTCGAAGAATAATTTGGTAAATTTGAAAGAATTGAATGTTATATTCGAAAAAATTGAACATTAAACTGAGTTATAATAAACAGCATGATTACTTTAAAACAACTAACGTATACTTTGGCCTTAAGCCAAACATTGCACTTTAGAAAAGCGGCAGAAATGTGTTCCGTTTCGCAATCCGCTTTTAGTTCTGCTTTATCCGAGATGGAAAAACAATTAGGTTTTCAGGTTTTTGAAAGAAATAACAAGAAGGTTCTGATAACCCCGTTAGGGCAGCAGGTAATTGACAAGGCAAAAGATATTAAGTTAAGGGTGGATGATCTTCATGCTTTGGCAGATAGTTTTAAAGAACCATTAATTTCACCACTTTCTATTGGGATCATCCCAACAATTAGCTCTTTTTTATTACCGATTGTTTTGCCCAACTTACAGCTAAAATATCCGAAACTACAAATGAACCTATATGAAGAACAATCAAATGTCCTGGTTGACAAGGTAAGGGAAGGAGATATTGATGTTGCTGTTTTAGCCTTACCATTTAGTATTGATGGTTTACTTAGTTTTAAGTTTTGGGATGAAAATTTTTTCTGGGTTTGTCATAAAGATCATGCCTCCAGTCATAGTAAAGAGATTGTGGCCGGAGATTTAGATTTATCTGAACTTATGCTGCTAAGTGAGGGGCATTGTTTAAAAGATCATGCCCTGTCAGTTTGTCATTTAGATCGTTCTCCCAATCTTGGAATGAGTGCAACGAGTTTATCAACTTTAGTCCATTTAGTGGCTGGTAACTTAGGAACCACTTTAGTACCTGAAATGGCCATTCCTCAATTGGTTGATTTAAATAAAAATTTGAAGGCGATAAAACTAGCCGAAAAGGGGCCTCATCGCGAAATTGCATTTATTGTAAGACCTAACTACCCATTAATTAATAATATTGAATTGTTAATTAAGGTATTTAAAGAAAGTCTATCTAAGCAATTTAAGAAATAAACCATTAGAGCCTGTTGATCTTTCAGGGCAATAGATGAAAGATCAACAGGCCCTAACAGCTGACTAGCAAATTAGGAAGAATTTTATTACTTTCCTGCTCATATTCATCTATTAATTGTTGGTATGTGCTTTCAATTTCTTCTGAATTATCTAAAGTGGAAATTAAAGCTCGTATAAATAACTTTTGAGAATGCATTTGAGTTTGGAGATGATTGTTTAACACTTTTAAATGCTCTATTTCCTGGATTAATTCTTCGTTAGATTTGTTAGTAGTCATTTTCTATATTTTTTCTAATTATTTAGGTTGAAAGTTGAATTTGCGAAATTATCTCAATTGAAACTGCATATAAAATGAAATTTCCATTGGAAAGTTAAGACTTTTTGGCGGTAAGGGTAAAGGTAAAGATTCATTAACTGCATTTTTACTGGCAACTAATAGAATAGTTTGTGCTTCGCTGGACTCTAGTTGAGATATTTTTCCATCATTCAATAACTTAAACTGTACTTTTACATTGCCTTCAATATGACGTCTTCTGGCTATTTTAGGGTAATATTTATTTTGTTCAATAATGGCCATAATTTTATCTCGATATTGGTTAAGTATTTCATTTTCGTTATGACTATCGGATTTTTTTTTGCTTTCATGTAAATTTGATGTTTGGATGTTGTCCTTTGTTTGTTTCGGTATAACAATGCCATTAGTTTCAAATGGTTTACTATTAGTTATTAATAATTGATTATTTGCAGTTTGAACTTCTTTGTTTGTTTGAACCCATGGATTAGAAATAGCCTGCTTATTGAGGTTCTTTGTTTCAACTTGATTGCTTATTTTTTTTACAGGTTTAGCTAAAGCAACAGTTTTTACAGGCTGCTTTTTAATTTCTTGGCTTTGTTGTTGATGTTGTTGAAATTTGAGCTTAATATGTGTTGTATTGTCTTTTAAGTCATTTTCTTGTTTGGCTATTTTTACAGGGTGATACGTCATGATTGTTGCGTGCACAACTATTGATAGCATCAATGTAATAAAAACAGGTCGAATCATTTTTTAGAGTAATCAACTGATAAGAAGTAGGCGTATTATGCCTAAAACAAGTATGAGAAACAAAAATATATCTTCCCGTCGTACAAAAATTATTGCCACCATTGGTCCTTCCACTAGTTCGCTTGCTCGAATCAAATCTTTATTGACGCGTGGTGTAAATATTTTCCGAGTAAATTTTTCACATGGTGATTATGAAACTCACCGTGAGTCGATAGCTAATATCCGTCATGTGGCTAAAGAATTAAATACTTATACCGCTGTTTTAGCTGATTTGTGTGGACCGAAAATTCGCACGGGTACTTATGAGCCAGAAGAAATTATATTAGAAAATGGACAGCTTGTAACGGTTACTACCAGAGATGTTATCGGTAACGAAGGTTTAATTCCATGCCAATATAAAAATCTTCATAAAGATATGGAACAAGGACAGCGTATTTTGCTTGATGATGGCAAGATGGAGTTAAAAGTCATTGAGATACAGGGAAGAAATCTACTATGTGAGGTAGTATACGGAGGCGTGTTAAGTGCTCATAAAGGAATGAACCTTCCTGATACCTCGGTATCAAGTGCTGCACTAACTGCAAAAGACAAGCAAGACTTAGTAGTCGCTATAGAATGTGATGTTGACTTTGTTGCCTTAAGTTTTGTTAGAAGTCAGAAAGATATTCAACTATTAATTAAAGAATTAGCTAAACATGATGTTTATATTCCAATTGTCGCGAAAATTGAAAGACCAGAAGCAATTGAAAATATAGATGAAATATTAAAATCTGCCTATGGAATTATGATTGCAAGAGGGGATTTGGGTATTGAACTTGCGGCTGAAAAAATCCCTTTATTACAAAATACCTTGATTGATAAGGCCAGACTTGCTCATAAACCAGTGATTGTCGCAACACAGATGCTAGAGTCAATGATAACCAGCTCCAGGCCAACGCGTGCAGAAGTGAGTGATGTGGCCAGTGCAACCGTTAGAAGTGCTGATGCTTTAATGCTTTCAGGGGAAACTTCTGTGGGTAAGTATCCGCTGCAGGCAGTGGAGTATATGGATAAAATTATTCGTGAAATTGAACAGAATGAGGAATGTCAGGCTAAGTCAAGAGAATTGCTGGATATTTCACTTCATGATGAAGATGTTTCATTAAGAGAAGCGATGTCCAGAGGCGCAATGGGACTGGCGAAAGATCTCGATTTACAGGCATTGGTGGTACCAACCAGTACCGGAAGAACTGCCAGAATTGTCTCATCGTATCGACCATCGACAATTATTATCGGTGTTAGTCATTACCAGTCAGTCTGTCGTAAGCTTTCTATTCATTGGGGAGTGGAAGTTATCCACATGAACCCTTTAGACTTTCAGGACTGGAAAGGTTTACTGCATAATATTCAGGAAAACCACAACTTTTTTAATAAAAATGATAAAGTCTTAATGGTGGCAGGATTTGGGAAAAAAGACGCGATATCCGAACCGGTTTTAAAGTTACTATTCTGTGATCAATAAATCAAATATAAGCGCTGTTTCAGGTATATAAATACAAGACTATGCAAATTCAAAATCACGCCGATAATATATTTTCCTATGATAAATATTGGGCAGAATGCTATGGTACTGCCGAGGTATTGCCTCGCTCCAAATCTGAAATGGACGCTTTGGGTTGGGATAGTTGCGATGTCATTCTGATAACTGGTGATGCCTATATCGATCATCCGAGTTTTGGTATGGCTTTAATTGGGCGTTTATTGGAATCTCAAGGTTTTAGAGTCGGAATCATTGATCAGCCAGATTGGTCCAGCTGCGATGATTTTATGCGCTTGGGCCCACCTAATTTATTCATTGGTGTTACTGCCGGCAATATGGATTCAATGATTAACCGTTATACAGCGGATAAAAAGATCAGACATGATGATGCTTATACGCCGGATGAAAGGCCCGATAAACGTCCTGATCGAGCGGTTAATGTTTATTCTCAACGCTGTCGGGAAGCGTTTAAAAATATTCCAATTATCATTGGTGGTATTGAAGCTAGTTTAAGACGAATCGCACATTATGATTATTGGAGTGACACTGTTAAGCGTTCTTTGCTTTTAGATGCTAAAGCAGACTTGCTGGTTTATGGTAATGGTGAAAGACAAATTACTGAAATTGCGCATCGTTTATCCAGAGGTGAATCTATTGACAGGCTGGACAATATTCGAGGAACTGCTTTTGTGTTAAAATCAGTACCAAAAAACTGGATGGAAATGGATTCCAGTCGTGTCGATAATCCGGGCAAGGTCGATGCAATCATTTCTCCCTATGCTTCTGAACAGCAAAAATCCTGTTCACAAGATTCTAACCCTTCGTCTAATATAGAAGTCAATGTTACCAATATCTCTTATACTAGAAAAGATTGTTTGAGAAATAGAACGGTGATTCGATTGCCTGCTTATGAAAAAGTTAAAACGAATCCCGTTTTATATGCTCATGCATCCAGAATTTTGCATTTAGAAACAAACCCTCATAATGCCAGAGCATTAGTGCAAAGACATGGCACACAAGAAGTCTGGTTAAATCCCCCGCCTTTGCCATTGTCGACAGAAGAAATGGATGCTGTTTTTGATCTTCCCTATAACCGTAAACCACATCCGGATTATCAAAATAAAAGAATCCCTGCCTATGATATGATTAAATTTTCAGTCAATATTATGCGTGGATGTTTTGGTGGCTGTACTTTTTGTTCGATTACTGAGCATGAAGGCAGAATTATTCAAAACCGCTCAGAAACATCGATTTTGAATGAGATTGAAAATATCCGTGATAAAACGCCTGAATTTAAAGGCTATATATCAGATTTAGGTGGGCCCACAGCCAATATGTATCGTTTGGCCTGTGAATCCAGAGAAATTGAATCTTCCTGTCGTCGCTTATCCTGTGTTTATCCATCTATTTGTAAGCACATGTCAACTGACCATAAACCTTTGATCGAACTATATCAAAAAGCACGTGCTATCCAGGGTATTAAACGCGTTTTTATTGCATCCGGACTTCGTTATGATTTGGCCGTTAAGTCACCAGAATATATCAAAGAATTAGTTACTCATCATGTCGGCGGTTATTTAAAAATAGCGCCGGAACATACGGAAGAAGGGCCTCTTTCAAAGATGATGAAACCGAATATGGACAGTTTCTATGAATTTAAACGTTTATTTGAAAAGGCCTCTGCTGAAGCAGGAAAAGAACAATATTTGATTCCTTATTTTATTTCTTCTCATCCGGGGACAAGCGATGAAGATATGGTGAATCTTGCTTTATGGCTGAAAAAAAATAAGCTGCGACTAGATCAAGTGCAAAATTTTTATCCTTCACCGATGGCATTAGCAACGACAATGTATCATAGTGAAAGAAACCCTCTAAAAAAATTATCTTATAAAAGTGAACAAGTTAAGACAATTAAAGGAGAAACAAAGAGAAGGCTGCATAAGGCTTTGCTAAGGTATCATGATGAAAAAAACTGGCCCTTAATTATTAAAGCATTAAAGGAAATGAATAGAACAGATTTAATTGGTTCTGCTGACAATTGTTTAATACCGGATTTACAGAAAAAAAATAATAGGTACAATACAGTGAATAAAAATAATAAAACTTCAGCTAAAAGAAGACCTAAAATGCAAAATAAACGTAATTTTCATGCTAAAAACATGAAATTTTAAAGCGATTAATATTAGAATCAGTTAAACTACTTGATATGAAAATTAAAGGTTACGATATTCTTGAAAAAATTGGCGAAGGCGGAATGGCGTCTGTTTATAAAGGTTGCCAATTATCTTTAAAACGTGATGTTGCAATTAAAACATTAGGCAAAGAATTAGTTAATCAACAAGGCTTTTATGAGCGCTTTGAACGTGAATCATTAATTATCGCGCGTTTAAGTAACCCCTATATTATTCCTATTATTGAACGCGGTATTACTGATGATAATATTCCGTATTTTATTATGGAGTATGTTGAAGGAACCGATCTAAAAATTGCCATACAGGAAGATCGTTTAAGTTTTACTCAAAAACTCGACATCTGTCTGCAAATTTCAAAAGCCTTATCGTATGCTCATAAAAATGGTGTCATTCATCGAGATATAAAGCCTGCTAATATTTTGCTTGATAATGAAGGCAATGCTAAAGTGATGGATTTTGGTATTGCACAATATTATAGTGAAGATATTGGCGGTCAGAAAACTCAATTAGGTGATATGATGGGTACTTTAGCCTATATGTCTCCAGAGCAACATCAATCAGCAGCACTAGTAACGTTGAAAAGTGATTTGTACTCTTTTGGTGTGCTGATGTACAAATTATTTACGCATACGGATCCCATAGGACGTTTTAAGTCCCCTCAGGAGATTGATCATAAAATTCCTAAAATTTTAGATGAGACTATTTTGGCTTGTCTAGCAACAGAACCTGAAAAACGGCCAAGCTCAGCTGAAGAAGTTAAAAATCATTTATTACAAGCCTTAGGTGGTGCACATTTAGGGACTCAACAAAAGTTAAGAACAAATACAGGTATTAAAAACCTGGAATTATTAGATGTAATTCGCGAAGAAGGGCAAATGAGTGTCAGTTTGTATGAAAATAAATCTGATAGTTCTATGCTTGTGATAAATAAGCGTCCTTCCAATTTTCCTGGTTTCACAGAATCTAAGTTACTGACAACTTTAAAACATAAAAATATTGCTAATATTCTTGGCACATCTAAAAATGATAAATTTTATATTGTTGTAATGTCTTATAACACAGGGGGAGAACTTAAAGATAGATTGGTTAACCCTATGGATATCAAAGAGTTTTTACCAATGGCTGCAGACTTAGTCAGCGCTTTGTTATTTGCACATAATAATCGGATTATACATGGCAATATCCGGCCATCCACCATTGTTTTTGATCAGAATGATGACATTCAATTAACTGATTTTGGCTTTAGAGCGCCCGATAAAATTGGTAAAACGGCAGCCAATAGTCAATATAAAAATGGCCAGGAGTCGGTCAGTGTTCAGTCTGATATTTATGCATTAGGCGTTGTCTTTTATCAAATGGTAACTGGCCAATTCCCTGTGCTTACCAGTGATCAGTATAAACAAAATAAACACTTTAGACAGTTGCCGGCTAAACTTAAAGATATTTTAAGTCAGATGCTAAAACGTAACTTAAAAGAAAGACCTGCCTCTTGTTTGCCAATAGAGCAGGCATTTAAAGAAATCCTGGCCTCAAGAACACAAATGGGGGAAGAAAAAACGCTATTAGTGTCAGCACCTGTTGAACCAAAGAGTAAAGCAAATTATACCAAGTCTATTATCGTTAGTTTAGTTTTATTAACGATATTACTCATCCTTGTTATTGTTTTTTATAGTGATTTACAAGAAGTATTGAGAAACTTATTTGAGCAGAGTTCTAGTTCTCGAAGTTCTTATAGTAGCTATAAAACACCTAACTATATAGATTATTAGAACAAAGTTGGCAGTTGTCAGTTGTCAGTTGTCAGTTGTCAGTTGTCAGAAAATTTTGATATTTTTGTGTTTAATTTCAAGTTTTTTGAAAACTGAAAACTGAAAACTATCATTTCTGGCACAAAAAAAGCATAGTTCCATTTAAGTTATTTTTAATTTTAAATGGAACAAGCATGTTTTTAATTCCGCACTTTTCATTTCTTAAGCAATTTTTCCCATCTCAAGATATAACCAAGACGAGTCGAAGCTTAAATGATTTATTTAGACATGAATTTGTTCAGAATCTGCTAAAAAATAATCGTTTAACTATCCGGTTGTTTTCAGGAGAGTTTTACCAGGTTGAAGCACTTTCATATGATCGCCATAGTCATCAACTAGTCATTTCTGATCGAGCCGAAAATGGTTTTGTTTATTTGGAGAAAGGAGAAAAAGTAGAGTTTTATACTTCCGTGAATGAGGATTTTGAATATTTCAGCTTTTATTCCAAAGTAGAAAAAATTAAGACCTTAGGTAACAAGCTTATATACTATATGAATGTACCTGAGCATATGACAAAAAAGCAACGTAGAACTTTTTATCGCTATCCTATTAAACACCATTCAATCGTCAGGATAGAAGGAACCAACTTCTCAGGTCATGTGAGCAACTTATCACTTAATGGTATTGGTTTTATCTTAAAAGGTTATTATCCATTTCCGCTTGAAATAGGCTATAATCTTGAAGGCTGTCAAATAGACATTTTACAACCACGAATTAATGATAACATTGTCCTTAATTGTTCAATAAATGTTCGTCGAATTGCCTATGCGGGGCTACCAGAGAGACAAACAATCATTGGTGGCGTTATCAATCGTTCAACAGTTGAGCAGGAAGAGCAAATCAATAAGTTTATTTCACTGCAATTGTCTGGTTAGTTTTTAAACCTTATAATTTTTACACCGTTCACTACCCTTAGGCAGATCAACTTGTGTTAAGCTATAATTTTCTTAAATTCTAAGGCCTTTTCATGTACAAGCTTTTGCGTCCTTTATTGTTTTTGTTGCCCACAGAAACAGCTCATTATTTTTCTTTAAGTGCTTTAAAAATAGTTGTTTCTCTAGGCATATTTAAGAAACCTAAATCGAACACAAAGCCAGTAAACTTATTTGGACTCACTTTTCCTAACTCTTTAGGACTTGCTGCAGGTCTGGATAAGAATGGCGATTATATTCATGCATTAAGTCAATTAGGTTTTGGTTTTATTGAAATCGGCACGGTGACTCCAAGACCTCAAGATGGCAACCCATTACCGCGATTATTTCGTTTGCCTCAGGCTGAGGCAATTATTAACCGCATGGGATTTAATAATAAGGGTGTCGATTATTTAGTTAATCAGGTTAATAAATTGGGACATCGAGATTTTGTTTTAGGTATCAATATTGGCAAAAATTTTGATACAGCTGTTGAAAATGCTTTGTCAGATTATCAAATCTGCCTTGAAAAAGTTTTTCAATCTGCAGATTATGTCACCATTAATATTTCTTCTCCCAATACTCCGGGACTAAGACATCTGCAATTTGGTGAAGATTTAAAAAATTTATTACAGGGTATTCATCAAAAAAGGATTGAACTTGAGCAGCAATATAATAAGAAACTTCCAATTCTGGTTAAAATTGCACCGGACATGACGGATGAAGAAGTTGTCGAGGTTGCACAAAGTATTCTGGAAAACAGAATGGATGGTATTATTGCCACAAACACAACAATTTCAAGAGAAGCTGTCGTCGGATTGCCATATGCACAAGAGCAGGGAGGCTTAAGTGGAAAGCCCGTCTTTACTCAATCCACTCACGTGCTTAACAAGATTTCAAATACTTTGGATAGTAAATTACCGGTTATAGGCGTAGGTGGCATTTCTTCTGTGGACGATGCTCAGCTAAAGTTTCAATCTGGGGCAAGTCTAATTCAAATTTATACTGGATTTATTTACCAGGGGCCCCAATTAGTTAAAGATATTATATCTGCTACTGGAAACAAATAAGTCATGAAACTTGATAGCGAACAGAATACCTTTAATCAGGGTTTAATGAATTTTCTGGATACTTCACCTACGCCTTTTCATGCCTGTCAGAATTTATTAACTCGATTACTTGAATCTGGATATCAACATATACGAGAAGAAGACTCCTGGGCACAAAGTGTTTCAAAGTCTGTCAATTCGTTAACAGGGAAATATGTAATAACTAGAAATGATTCCTCTTTAATCGCAATAGATTTTTCAGGTGAAAAACTCAGTGATACAGGTTTTCATTTAGTGGGAGCGCATACAGATAGCCCTTGCCTGAAATTAAAAGCAAATGCAGAAATTAAACAACAAGGCTATTTACAATGCGGAGTTGAAGTTTATGGCGGAGTATTACTAAATCCATGGTTTGACAGGGACTTATCTTTAGCCGGCAGGATAAGCTATCGTTATAAAGATGGTGACGTACAGTCTTGTTTAATAGATTTTGAAAAAGCTATTGCTACTATTCCAAGTTTAGCAATTCATTTAGATAGAGAGGCTAATGAAAAACATCCCATTAATCCACAAAATGATATTCCGCCAATTTTATTGCAATTATCAGTGTCGGATGAAGAAACACTTGAAACTTTATTATCAACAGCAGTTTTAGAGAATAATCATCAATTAACAGAAATACAAAACATCAATATTTTATCTCATGAACTTTGTTTTTATGATACTCAAAAGTCAGCTATCATTGGTGCTAATGATGATTTCTTATGTAGTGCCAGATTAGATAATTTGCTTAGTTGTTATATTGCTGCAGAGGCATTAATTTCATCTTCAGATATACAATCCAAACAAAGTAATGTCATTGTTTTTAATGATCATGAAGAGGTTGGTAGTAGTTCTACCAGTGGTGCTGCAGGAAATTTTTTAACATCAATACTGCAGCGCTTTTGTCACTTGGAAGATACAAATGGATTGGCAGAGGAAAACTTATACAGGGCTTTAAAAAAATCTAACTTGATTTCTGCTGATAATGCACATGCTATCCACCCTAATTTTCAACAAAAGCATGATAAATCTCATGGGCCTTTAATTAATCAAGGCCCGGTCATTAAAATTAATGCGAATCAACGCTATGCCAGTAATAGTGAAACGGTTGCAGAATTTAAAAATTTGGCTAATCAATTCAATATACCGACTCAATCTTTTGTAATAAGAACGGATATTGCTTGTGGTAGTACAATTGGACCGATTATTGCTTCTTCTACAGGTATTAAAACAATTGATGTCGGGTTAGCGACATGGGCTATGCATTCAATTAGAGAGACTGCCGGTTCAAAAGATATTCTGAGTTTCCATCATTTATTGACAGAATATTTTGCTTAGTTAAAAAACTTATTGATTTGAATGTTTTAGTAGATAGAAAAATTTTAGAAATATGTTAGAATTTAAATTAGATCACAAAAATTTCCCTGCTATAAAGGATTACTATCGTCGTTATTAAATAGTGTGGAAGATAAAAAAGGTGAAAATCATGAATAATATGAGTGTTCAGGCAATAAGAGAAACACAACTAAATACTGCAGCTGTCAAGTCTGATAATAAGCAGACAAAAGAAGTTGCTAAAAAAGAAAATAATGAAGTTCAGGTTAGTCGGATTTCTCAACACTTAAGTAGTGGAAGTACTGGTTCTAGTAAAATTGAACTGAGTGCTGAAGAAGGAAAAGAATTGGCTTCTCAAGTTGCTGGTGGACAAAAACAGTTAGCTGATGCTCAATCTGCACATATTACTATGGAGTTTGTTGAAAGCTTATTGAGTAAAAGTCCTTACGAATAATAAAATCTCAAACTCTCAATAGCCTATTATTGGCAATACGTCCGTATTGCCTTCATCAATATATCGCTTTATTAAATAATAAAAATTCCTTATGTCTAAAATCTTTACCAAAGAAGAAATATTAAAGCTTAATAGTTTGTTAGATGAAACTTTACAACAAGCTGATAAAGAACAATTAATCGCCTGTGTCAAAATTCTGGGAACAGCAGTTGCTAGTCTTAAGGTTAAATTTAATGCCAATGAAGAAAGTGTCCCCGAAATTTTTAAAGATCTGGTTGCTAAAGTTCAAGACAATGAATTTTCTGAAGAGCTTGGGAAAATTATGAGTAAAACAGTTGTTGAATGTGCAACTGCTATGGCTGTGACCCGTCCAGAACAAAGTAATGAATAATAAAGAAACGCTTGATACGGCGAGTGATATGCTTGTATACGACATCAGAAACAGCCGCTATGTTAATTTAACTAATAGCTGTACATTAAAATGCGCATTTTGTCCTAAAACAAAGGGTTCTCCGCAGGTACATGAATATAATTTAGGTATTGAAGAACATCACCAGGCTAATGATTATATTGACGCAATAGGTGATCCAACAAAGTTTGATGAAATTGTTTTTTGTGGTTTTGGAGAGCCAACAATGAGACTTAAAGTCTTATTACTTATTGCCAGGGCTGTAAAAGAAAAAGGTGGTAAAGTTAGAATTAATACCGATGGATTAGCAAACTTAGTCCATAAAAGAAATGTATTACCAGAAATGGCAAAATATATTGATGCTTTATCTGTATCCTTAAATGGTCAGAATGAAGAAATTTATAATAAGCATTGTGTGCCTGGCTTAAAAGCTTCTTTTCAGGGTGTTCTTGATTTTTTAACTTTAGCACCTGACTATATAGCTGATACAACAGCAACTGCAATTGATGGACTGGAAGGTTTAGATATAAAAGCCTGTGAACAACTTGCTTTAGATAGAGGGGTAAAGTTTAGAAGGCGAGTTTTGGATGTTGTTGGTTAATGACTAAGCAATAAAAAGGAAATAAATAAGCAATAAAAAAGCCGACATTAGAGTCGGCTTTTTTTATAACGATACTATTTTGCTTATTGGGCTGGTGCCGGCGCTGGAGCTGGAGCAGCATAAGGCTGAGGGTAACCATAAGGCATTGGAGCTGGAGCACCATATCCACCACCATAAGGCATTGGAGCACCGTAACCACCACCATAAGGCATTGGAGCACCATAACCACCACCATAAGGCATGCCATATCCACGACCACCACCATAGTAGTCATCATCGTCATCCCACATATCTGACATTTCTTCCATCCAGTATCTTGGATCCCACTCATCATATTCGTTACATCCAGGAATTTTTCCATATGGACCATAACATTCGTAACTCTTATTACTACCCCAGAATGCTGAAGCATTGGACATTAATCCCAGTAAAAATACTGAAAATATCGAAGCAACGACTAATCTTTTCATTTTTATTCCCTCTCCAAATAATAAAAAACTTTTTTTAATGTAGAATATAATACTCTGACTCGATTTGTTGTAATCATTGTAAGAATTATAACAATCAATATTAGATGTGTCTAATATTCTGGCTTTATTTTCAATTTTAATTTTATTAAGTTAATAGTTAAAATTGAGATAGTTAATACAAATCATTTGCTTAAGTTATTTATATAATGTTAAATATTAATATATTTTTTTCAAATTTTAGTGATTTTTAGTATAATTCATGCTAATAGATACACATTGTCATTTAGATTTTCCAGAATTTGACCTAAGTCGTCAAAATATAATAAAAAAATGCCATCAATTTAATATTGATTATTTTATTGTCCCTTCAATTACACGTACTCGTTGGGAGAATCTGTTTAAATTAAGCGATCAGTACGCTGAGATTATTCCGGCAATTGGCTTACATCCATATTTTATTAGTGAGCATCAAAAGTCAGATTTGGATCATCTGGAAAAACAATGTCAATTATATCAGGGTCAACTACACCAGGGTCAACTACATCAGGGAATTTTAATTGGAGAAACTGGATTAGATTTTTACCGTAAAGACTTGCACAAAGACAAACAAATTTTTTATTTTGATGCACAATTATCAATTGCCAGACAATATCATTCGCCAATCATTATTCATGCGCGCAAATCACATGATAAAGTTATTTCAATGATAAAATCTTCGGCAGTAGAAGGAGGTATTATTCACGCTTTTAACGGAAGTTATGAGCAGGCTAAAGAATATATGAAATATAACTTTAAGTTTGGCTTTGGAGGAGCAATGACCTATTTAGCTGCTAACAAAATTAGAAAATTAGCCAAACAATTACCCTTGGATTCAATTGTGCTTGAAACTGATGCCCCGGATATGCGCCCAAGTTTTATTTCAAAAGATGAAATTAATTCACCCGTTAATATACATTTGTACATAAATGAACTAAGTTTATTAAGACCGGAAGATACAGATGTTATAGAAGAGCAGATAGCACATAACACCAGAACATTGATTGGTTTTTAGTTGTAATTAATTGACATTAAAATTAAAGTTGCTTGCTTATTTTAATCTCCACCATCTCCTCCTCCGCCACAACTTCCGCCATCTCCACCGCCACAATCACCACCAAAACCAGAATCATCACCGCTTCCGGCAAAATAATATCCTTTAGAACGACTGCCTGAACCAAAATCCAGTTCTGCCAAACGGATACCGAATATGAATAAGGAGAATGGAATAAATAACCAAAAATTTAGTTCTGAGAATCTTGATAGTAAGAGACAACTAATTACAATCAGGAACCATCCAAACCAGTTTTTTTTATCAGGGCCATAAGGTTCAAATAGGCCTACTAAGGACATAGCAAATATACCGGTTGCTATTGCTTCAGCGTGACTAAACCCCAGAGATTCATTGAAGTAATGATAACCAATTATAATAAATAAAATGAAAGCCAGGGTTTTAAGAAATCGAATCATCAGTGATAGCCTTGAACCTAAAAGCGGCAGTTAAAACTACCGTTTTTAGGTTTAATAATACTTGGTTAATACAAATTTAATAGCCTGAGTTAATTGAGATAACTGCTCAGGCTCTATAATAAAAGGCGGCATGAGATAAATCAGTTTAGCAAAAGGCCTAATCCATACACCTTGTTCCACAAAATCTTCACATAGGGCATTGGTATCGACATTTTGATCAAGTTCGATAACAGCAATAGCACCTTTGACCCTGACATCGCTAACATGCTGAAAATCAATACATTCAGCTAATTGCTGTTTTAATTGATGTTCAATTTTTAATATCTTTTCCTGCCAGGGTGTAGAAAGCAATAAATCAATACTTGCATTAGCAATGCTACAAGCAAGGGGATTAGCCATAAATGTTGGACCATGCATTAATACTCCCTGATTATCATAATGGATACCATCAACAACTTTCTGATTGCACAGCGTTGCAGCTAAAGAAAGGTAGCCACCTGTTAGCGCTTTTCCCAAACACAAAATATCAGGTGCTATGTTTGCTTGTTCATAGGCAAACAAGGTTCCTGTTCTTCCAAAGCCAGTTGCGATCTCATCAAAAATAAGTAAAACCTGGTATTTTTCTGCAAGATTGTTTAGCGCAGCTAAATATTCGGGGCAGTAGATACGCATACCACCAGCACCCTGAACGATGGGTTCTATAATAATTGCTGCAATATCGTTGTTGTTCATTAAAAGTTTTTCTACTGACGATAAGTCAATAGTCTTATATTTATTTAAGTCTTTAGAAAAACACGTTGGTGCTTGTGCAAAATAATTTTGATGTAAAAATCCGGAAAAAAGCTGATGCATACCCGTGACTGGGTCACAAACCGACATGGCGGCAAAAGTATCGCCATGGTAGCCTCGATTAAAACTGATAAACTTATTTTTACCATGAATTCCCTGAGCTATCCAATATTGCAGGGCCATTTTTAAAGCAACTTCAACAGCAACAGAACCGGAATCACTGAAAAAAACAAAATCTAATGATGGATCCGTTAATTCAATAAGTTTTTTAGATAAGTCAATGGCTGGTTGATGTGTTAAACCACCAAACATTACATGTGACATATTTTTGCTTTGTTCAATTAAAGCCTGATTTAAGACAGGATGATTGTAACCATGGATCGCTGCCCACCAGGAAGACATGCCATCGATTAACTTTAGGCCATTGTCCAGTTGTAAGTTAACGCCATTAGCTGATTGAATATAGAAAGTTGAGTTAGGTGATTTTAGGCTGCTATAGGGATGCCAGATATGTTCTTTATCCCATGTAAGATTGTGATTCATAACTTACCTGATGTTGAAATGTGTCATTAGCCAATGTATTGATTTTACTGATTCCAGCAAGCTGTCGGGAGTTACATTAGCTACGGATATGTCGTTAAAAATTCAACAATAACATATGACTGTATCTGTCGGATTGGGCTTACATCAGTAAAACTAACACCTTGTCTTTAGATTATTTATACGACCTTACTAAATTGGTATAAACTAAAGCGTTTGTAATATCGGCTTAAAACCTTTCTTCTCCAGAATCTTTTTAAATCTTAATAGATTGACTTTATCCTTACTAGGGCCAACTCGCACACGGTACAGCATTCCTTTACTTACCTTGACCGGTGAAATATTACTTTGCACGCCCATAAATCCAAGTTCTGCTCTAAGTGCTTCTGCTTTTTGTTCTGAGCTGGTTGCACTAATTTGAAGTTGATAAAGAGGACCTGAACTCTTATCGACAATTTTTAAGGGTTCATTTTTTGAGTTAATTAATGTTTTTGAAGGTTTTGGGTAGGGCTTATCAACTTCAATTTCAATATTGGGTAAAACACCATAAAAATCATACTTGATAGGTGTTTCTTTGGGTTTAGCTAGCTGTTTGGTCTGGGCTTTATGGACCTCTTTAGTCGGTTTAGTTGTTTTAGTTGCTTTGACCTTGTTATCAACAGAATTCGTTTCAAGATAATAAAGAAAACCTGCAAAGCCTACAACAGCCGCAATAACAAAAATATATAAAAATGAACTGACGGGTGTCTTTTCAGATTTAATGGTAGCCGCTGGCCTTTTTCGGACTGGTTTTTTAGTGGGTTTTCTTGGCATATTTATTTTGTCATAGACTATCTGGCATTGATATGAATTACATCATTTCCGGCGCAGAAACACCTAATAAAGTTAAACCATTATTGATGACTTGCTTAACAGCAACAATTAAAGCAATACGGGCATTTCTTAGTTCATTATCATCAACAATAAAATGATGCTGATTGTAATAAGCATGCATTTGATGAGCAAGATCTCGACAATAATGTGCAATTAAATGAGGTTCTCTTTTTTTGGCTGCACTATGAATCATTTCAGGATATTTAGATAACGTTGATAAAAGATCCGTTTCATGTTGTTCGGTTAATTTGTTTAAGCTTGCAATGCCATTGGTTTGTTCCCAGGTTAAATTTTTTTCCTCTAATTGCCTTAACACACTGCAAATACGTGCATGCGCATATTGAATATAATAAACCGGGTTTTCAGAAGTTTTTGATTTGGCAATATCTAAATCAAAATCAAGGTGTTGCTCACATTTTCTCATCACATAAAAAAAGCGTGCCGCATCATTGCCAACTTCTTCTCTAAGTTCACGTAAAGTGACAAATGAACCACTTCGCGTCGACATCTGTACTTTTTCACCGTTGCGATAAAGATTGGCAAATTGAACTAATAAAATCTGTAGGGCATCCGGTGATAATTTTAGCGCTTTCAGTGCTGCTTTAACGCGGGCAATATAGCCATGGTGATCTGCGCCCCAAATATTAATAATCTCATCATAACCACGTTTGAATTTATCTTCATGATAAGCAATATCAGAAGCAAAATAAGTCGTCAAACCATTTTCACGTTGAATGACGCGATCCTTATCATCACCAAAATCGGTTGATTTAAACCATAAAGTATCATTTTTCTCGTAGGTACACTGGTTTTCATTGAGTTCAGCAATACAGTCATTCACCGCATGACTGGTCATTAATGATTTTTCGGAGTACCAATAATCAAAAGAAACACCAAATTCTTCTAAATCTTCTTTGATATCATTGAGAATATTATCTTTGGCTAAATTAAAGAAAGTTTCATAATTATCACCTAATAGTGATTTAGCTTTGGCTATCATGGCATCAATATAAGCTTCTTTATCACCACCTTTTTCAGGCTCATCAGCAATTTCGTCCAGAGGTAACTCAGATAATACGTCTTCTTTTGAGTGCACAGGCAGATCTGAATCATCAATCGTTTTAACCAGATCTATGACATAGTCACCCTGATAAGCATTTGTAGGAAAGGGGATATCAATACCCTTATGTTGTAAAAATCTTAGCCAGGTAGATGTGCCTAGAATATCCATTTGACGACCAGCATCATTGACATAATATTCACAGTCTACTTTGTAACCGGAAATACTTAATAAATTAGCTAAACTTGCACCATAAGCAGCCCCCCGACCATGACCAACGTGCAGTGGCCCGGTTGGATTGGCGGAAACAAATTCAATTTGAAGTTTTTTGTTTTCGCCTTTTCGGTTTACTCCATAGTTATTATGACCGAATTGTTCTTTTTGAGAGAGTATGGTTTCTATAATGCTGGTTTGTTGTTCGGCATTTAAGGTCATATTAATAAAACCGGGACCTGCGATATCAATTTTTTTTAGAATTTTATTCTCTTGTTCAGATTCAAGTTCCGATACAATTAAAGTAGCTAAGTCTCGAGGAGTAGTGCCAGCGCGTTTAGCAATCACCATCGCAATATTGGAAGCAAAATCTCCATGAGATTTATCTCGACATCTTTCAATTTTAATATCCTCTTGTTTGGGTAACTGCTCTATAGAAAGAGCAAGTTTACCTTTTGCAGTTAATGAAACAAGACTTTGATGGATAAGCTGTTGAATTGCATTTTTCATAAATTATACTTTTTCATATTAATAAGTGTATTGGAGTCTATTATTAAGCCGCGTATTTTACCTCAAACGGTTTGATTTTCGTATTTAAATTACCAAATCAGACTGCTTTTTTAGGATTCATTGTGATATATTGTGATAATCACTTGTAGATATTATAAACATCCATTATTATCAGTTTATAAATAAAGTTAATAGTTAAAAATTTAAATAGTTAAGGGTACTTCTTAATTAATGTTCTATACCTCTAATCTTTGAAAATGCCTGGCTGAATTTTTAAATATCGCTGGTATAAATTATTCCCAGGGTTCAAATGGGCGAACAAAAAAAAACAGATTTAGTTGAACAAATTGAGCAATTGCGGGCAGAGAATTTTGAATTGCAAGCGCAATTGCAACAGATGTATGGCTCAAGCCATGAGGTAATTAAGGCCCAATCACAACTTGAATCTATCCTTCATAATGCTGGTGAAGGCGTTATCATCTTTAATCCTGATAACACCATCAAATCTTTAAATCTTGCGGCGGAAAAAATATTAGGCTTCACAGAAGTTGAACTGATGTTCCAATATGGTGAACAATTATTTGATGTGCCTGAAGGTTATAGTCAAAAAATTCCTCTTTACTTAAAAAACTTTCTTGAAGAATATCCAAATGCAGATGAATTTCCGCTAATGGGCAATCATGTAAAAGGTCACAAAGTACCACTCCGTTTGTCTATTAGTGAGATTGCTTCAGAACAAATGATGTTTTTTGATGATTTTACTGATGAACAAGCACTTAGTGAAGAAAGTAATGAGCTAAAACATAATTTTGGATTATTTGCCTGTATTTTGCACGACTTAAGCTCTGAACTTGAAACAAAAAGAAAACTGGAAGAACAAAATAAAAAGCTGGAAATTGCGTATTTATCTTTGTCTGAACAGGATCGGATGAGAGGGGAGTTTCTGGCTAAAGTCAGCCATGAATTATTAACACCTCTCAATGGTATCCTTGGTGTGGCCGATATTTTAACAAGTAAGGTATCTGAAGAAAATCAGGAATTGGTTCATGTTATCCAGGATTCAGGAAACCGTTTAAATGGCATTATCAATAATATTTTGGTTTTTGATCAAAACAAGGTTAAAAATGAAGATGTAAAACATTCGTTTGAATTTGTGTCGTTGGTGGATGAATTACTTGAGAAACAAAACAAAGAAATCTTAATTAAATCACTGGACGTAAAAGTTACTTTTTCGCCATCACCAGATAAATTCAGATTGTTTGGGTTTGAACATAAACTTGAAAGCCTGTTATTTAATTTGCTGGATAATGCCGTTAAATTTACTGAATCAGGTTTTGTTCACTTATCGTTTAATTTATTAGGCATGGCTCATCATAATTCCAGCAAACGCCTGGAAATTGTTGTTAGTGATAGTGGTATTGGTATTGCAGAGGAAAATATGGGAATTATTTTTGAACCCTTTACTCAATGCGAAGATACTGTCACACGTCAATATGGTGGTATTGGTATGGGATTATCCATTGTCAATCAGATTACTGAATCACTTGATGGTTTTGTCGTTGTTGAAAGTGAGTTGGGTAAAGGAAGTACCTTTACAGTAGAACTGTGTATAGAGAGTAGTGAGCAACAAATTGCTAATATTTCCACTGTTGATCAAAATAAAATTCAAGAATTAAAAGAATTATTAGGTGATGACTATAAAGCCTATGCAGATTCAATACAAGTCGATTTAGAAAAACACCTCGATCAAGTAATGTTGCTGGCAGATACACAGAGTTTTGATAGTTTAAAAACCGAATTTAGTGTTTTAATGGTTTTGGCAGAACAAATTGGTGCCAGAAAGTTAATGAGTGAATTAGAAGAATTACAGAAAATGCTTAATAAAGATAGATCATCAGAATGGGTTATTGACGAAGTTTCAAAGATTTCACAAGAAATTCAAAAAGTGACTACATCAATACGTAGTATATGAAAATGGCCACTGGATAGGCGTTAATTTATTATTTCACCCGTTAAGTGATATTCCAGATCATCTGCTTCCGTTTCAGAAATTACTTTTCCTTGTACAGATTTTCCTTCAGCATGAATTTGTTCATAATCACCACAGATTAAATGGTGCCATTTAGGCAGAGGTTTCCCTGCTAATAACAAGCGATAACTACAACTTGGCGGCATAAAGTTAATTGAAGCTAAGTTTTCATTGGTTAAGGTAATACAATCTGGAACATTAATACTTCGTTCCTGATAACAGCCACATTGGCAGCGTTCAATATCTAAAAAACGGCAAACAACATTGGTGTCATAGATATTGCCATCATCCATATCTTCTAACTTTAAAGTGCAGCATTTTGCACAACCATCACAAATACTTTCCCATTCTTTAGAATTTAATTCCTTTAATGGCTTATCTAGCCAAAATGGCTCAGCTTTCTTTATCATCTTTTATAAGTATAGATTTTGCTAATCTTTAGTAATTTATCCATTTTCGTTACGGTTCAACTGATTAATTTAGGATGATAAGAATTTCTGATAGGCAATATTTTCTGTTTCTTCCCAGAACGGATAATTCAACTCATTTAAATAGCATTCAAACTGTTCATTATCTTTTTTAGGTACCTGAATTCCGGTTAGAATTCTTCCAAAAGCAGAACCATGATTACGATAATGAAATAGACTAATATTCCAGCGCTTACCAATTTTATTTAAAAAGTGAAGCAGAGCTCCCGGTCTTTCCGGAAATTGAAAACGGAATAGACGTTCATTTGCAACCTTTCTGGCTTTGCCTCCAACCATATAGCGAATATGTAATTTAGCTAATTCATTATCACTCATATCAGTAAAATCGTAATCGGCATGTCTAAGCCTTTCAAACATCTCAATTTTTTCATCATGATGAGAGACTTTGACACCCACAAATACTTGCGCACATTTGGGATCGCCATAGCGATAATTAAATTCAGTGATACTTCTTTGACCAATAATTTTACTAAACTGCTGAAAACTTCCGGGCTTTTCATCAATAACAGCGGCAAATATAACTTCTCTATTTTCCCCGATTTCAGCACGTTCGGTGACATGTCTTAAACGATCAAAATTCATATTGGCACCACTGGCGATAGCGACAAAGTCCTGATCTTTAATATTATATTGCTGGACATATTTTTTTAAACCGGCAATAGCAAGGGCTCCAGCGGGTTCGGTGATAGAACGGGTATCATCAAAGATATCCTTGATGGCAGCACAAATCTCATCTGCACTAACCAGGATTACCTCATCTACAAACTCTCTGGCAAGTTTAAAGGTTTCTTTACCAACTTGTTTAACTGCTACGCCATCCGCAAATATTCCGACCTGATCCAGAATAACGCGTTGCTGATGTTTTAATGCTTCATATAAGCATCCAGCATCATCAGGTTCGACACCAATAATTTTAATGTGTGGATAAAGGAATTTAATATAAACGCTAATCCCGGCAATTAATCCTCCACCGCCAACAGGAACAAAAATGGCATCAGGTAGAATTTTAGACTGTTCCATTATTTCCATTGCAATGGTTCCCTGACCTGCAATAACATCAGGATCATCATAAGGATGAATGAATTCCCGGCCAGTTTCAATAGCAGCAGATTTTGCATATTCATAGGCTTCGTCATAGCTATTACCAACTAATTTGACTTCTGAGCCCATAGATTTTACCGCATTTATCTTAATATCCGGGGTGGTTTTGGGCATAATAATTAGGCTATTAATACCTAGTGTTGAAGCTGAAAGCGCAACACCCTGAGCATGGTTACCTGCAGAAGCCGCTATTAAGCCTTTTTCTTTTTGCTTTTCTGAAAGCTGTAAAATTTTATTATACGCACCACGAATTTTAAAGGAGAACACAGACTGTAGATCTTCTCTTTTTAAGTAAATATTATTTTTCCAGCGAGAGGACAGACAGTTTGCTTTTTCTAAAGGAACTTTATCAACCAAATCATAGATATGGGCTTGTAATATTTTTTTTACGTAAGTATCAATTGTTTTTTTAGAAATTTTTTTAGACATTGTTTGGGTATTGCTCTGGATATAAGAAGTTTTCAGGTTTACATCATGGTGAAAGTCTTATCTTACTTGATTGTCTATTAGCTTGAAATACCCATAAATGAATTTTTTTCTTGAGTGTATTGTAGTCAAAGTTTACACTTGTCCGATTAAATACAATGGCTAAGCCATAATAACAATAAAAATAAGGACTGATATGACTCAAGATGAAATGAAACAACAAGTTGCAAAAGCAGCTTTAGATTATGTAGTGACAGATACAATTATTGGTGTAGGAACTGGTTCTACTGCTAACTTTTTTATTGATGCGTTAGCAACGATAAAACACAAAATTAAAGGCGCTGTTGCAAGCTCTGAAGCAACAGCTCAACGTTTAAAGGGCCATGGTATAGAAGTTTTTGATTTAAATATGGTTGATCAAATGTCAGTTTATATTGATGGTGCAGATGAAACCAATAAACATATGCATTTAATCAAAGGCGGTGGTGGTGCGTTAACGCGCGAAAAAATTGTTGCTGCGGTTGCGGATAAATTTGTTTGTATTATTGATGAAACTAAAAAAGTTGGCGTTTTAGGTACATTTCCTTTACCAGTAGAGGTGATTCCAATGGCCAGAAGTTATGTGGCCAGAGAAATTGTTAAACTTGGTGGTGAACCGGTATTAAGAGAAGGTTTTAAAACGGATAATGGTAATGTGATTTTAGATATACATAGTATGGACATCATGGAGCCAGTAAAACTGGAGAACCAGTTAAATAGCATTGTTGGTGTGGTCACCAATGGTTTATTTGCTGCTCGTCCTGCCAATGTTTTATTAATTGGCACCCAGAATGGCGTTAATGTAGAAGAATAAATGTTTTATCCACTCATTTCTGTTGATGAATTAATTGATGGAGAAATTAAAACTTTCGACGTAGAGGGTTTTAATTTCCTATTGATTAAGTTCGAAAATGACATTCATCTTATTGAAAATAAGTGCGGTCATTTTGGTGTGGCTCTTGCTGATGGTTCATTAAGAATTGATAAGGCTATTGCATCCATTGTTTGTCCTGAACATGGAATAAGTTTTAGTTTAGCAACTGGTGAGGTTGTTAATCGACCTTATGAGAATTGTACTCCTATTAATATTTATCAATATGAAGTTCGTGATAATATGATTGGATTTGTTAAAGACTAATCAAAAAGTTCATCAGCGGTATATACTTTTTAAAAGTATCGATTAATAAATTTTTAGTTTTCCCTTCTTTATAGCCATTTTAAAATATGAAAAATAATTCTATCGATGATTCAATTTGTCCTTTATGTCAAAAAAAAAATCACTGTCAGGCTCGTAATACAGCCCTTAGCTGCTGGTGTCATCAAAAAGTAATTCCAGAAGAGTTAATCGCACGAGTTCCAGAAGAACTGAAAAATAAAACCTGTATTTGTCAATCCTGTGTTGATGCTTATCATAAAAAAAAATACCAACAAAAATGTCAAACAAAAAAAGATTTAGTCGATAAAGGAATCGCTCAAGCCACTATTGAAAGAGGCCAGGTTTTATTAATTACCGGCAATGGCAAAGGTAAATCAACTGCTGGATTTGGTGTTGTTTTAAGAAGTGTTGGTCATGGTTATAAAGCAGCCGTTGCACAATTTATTAAAGGTCAATGGGCGTGTGGCGAGCGTAATCTACTTCTTAAACATGATGTACCTTTTTCAGTCATGAAAACCGGATTTACCTGGGATACTCAAGATAAAGCCGGAGATATTAAAGCAGCAGAACAGGTTTGGCAGGAAATTAAACCATTTTTATCAGATGAGCGTTACCATATCGTTTTATTGGATGAATTGACTTATATGCTCAGCTATCAATATTTGGATAAAGAAGAAGTGTTAACCACCATTGCTAATAGACCCGAAGAACAAACCGTGGTTATTACCGGTAGGGGCGCTATTTCAGAGCTTAAAGAGGTTGCCGATACGGTTAGTGAAATAAAAGATACAAAACATGCCTACCGACAGGGATTAAAAGCCAGAAAGGGAATCGACTGGTAATGTTCAAAAACATAAGATTGATCTGGCAAAGTTTTATTTTAATTATTTTTATTAGCCTGGTTCTGCTATCAATTGCCTTATTTCTATGGTTTAGTGACCTGTTTATTGGTGTTTGGGATAAATTAGTTGCTCAATCTTCCTTATTTATTTTTGTTTATACCCTTAGTTTCATTCTTTTTCTAACAATTTCGATCGGGTTATTTTATCGATTTATTAGGAGGTTTCCCTTTAGCCAAAACTGGTTAACTTTAAAATCATCAAAAGAAAAACCACAACAGCAAGAAGAAACTATTAAGCCAGAAATATCAATTGAAGATGTTAGTGAAAAAGTTCAAACCTTAAAAGAAAATCAAATCAATATTGATAATATTGAAGTAGAACTCGAAAAACTAAAAAATATTAACGTTCAAAAAGATATTATAATTGTTATCTTT
>JADGAU010000070.1 GCA_015231865.1 Gammaproteobacteria bacterium
TATTATAATTTCTATTCAGGATTATATGATATTTAAAACTTATGACAAGAATTTTCAAAATAATAAGACTCTTTGGACATGTGATAACGGGCTTTTATCTTTATATCCGCTATTTTTACAGAACTAACCCTGAGTTACAGGGATTTAGCAGCCATCAGCTTGCTCTCATCAAACAATGGTTTGACCATATCCTGAATATTTTAAATATTAAAGTAATATCTTCTTTGAATATGGCCACAGATAAGCCAAAAATTTATGTCTCTAATCATATTTCATGGTTGGATATCATTGTTATTGGGCATATTTTATCGCTACGCTTTATTGCTAAAAGTGAAATTGCAAACTGGCCTATGATAAGCCGTTTGGCTGCGAAGTCAGGTACTATTTTTATTCGCAGAGGGAAAATATCTGATTTAACTAAAATTTCACAACGTGTAAAGCAAGTGATGAGTTTAAATGAAAGTGTCGCTTTCTTTCCTGAAGGTAAGACCAGTGAAGGTCATAGCATATTGCCAATTTATTCTGGTTTATTTCAAGTTGCCATTGATACGGGAGCTAATGTTATACCATTGATTTTAAGCTATGATGATGGATGCTATCCGGCGAAAAAACTACCCTTTGTAGGAGAACAGAGTTTTATGGCTAATGTCTGGGCGGTTACTGGCGTTAAGCGAATTAAGGTTTATTTAGATTGTGGTCAGGAAATTAGCCCTGAATCTAAAACCCGTAAAGTTATTGCTAATGAAGTTTCTCAGAAAATGAGTGCAGTTCTATTAAAACGGTTTGCTAGCTAATTGCTTCAAAAAAGCCTAAAATAAGCACATTCTAATTAACCAGTTTATTTATGTTTAAACCTCTTTCAGCCTTTATCGGCCTACGTTATACCAAAGCAAAACGTCGCAGCCAATTTGTATCCTTTATAACTTTTAGTTCGTTTATTGGAATTGCTATTGGTGTTTGGGCATTGATTACGGTACTTTCTGTTATGAATGGTTTTCAGCAGGAAATCCGTGATCGTGTGCTTGGTATGACAGCTCATGCAACGATTAATGCTTTAAATGGCCACTTATCCAATTGGCAAGCGATTAAAGATGAAATAAAAGAAGAATCCAAAGTGATCGCTATAGCGCCTTATATTATGCGGGAAGGTATGCTACTTAATGGTCAGAATGTTCAGGGAGTAGGGGTTAGAGGGGTTAAAATAGAATATGAGAAAACGGTAGCCGATGTCTATCAAAAAATGATTCTCGGTGACTATGATGATCTGGAAAAACAATCTTTTGGTATCTTATTGGGTAAATACTTAGCTAATAATCTTGATGTTACTGTCGGTGATAAAGTGACTTTGGTGATTCCTTCCTTAAATGTAACACCGGCCGGTGTGGTGCCAAGAATGAAACGCTTTACGGTGATGGGGATTTTTAATGTGGGTCATAATCAGTATGACTCACAAATGGCCATCATTCGACTCACTGATGCGCAAAAGCTATTTAAAATGAAACAGCAGGTCACTGGTCTGCGTCTAAAATTTAATGATTTATATGAAGCACCTAAGATAAGTCGGGAAATAGCCCATGGTTTACCTGGGTTTTATCAGGTTGTTGACTGGACCCAGTATCATGCCAATTTATTTCGTGCCATTCGCATTGAAAAAAATATGATGTTTATTATTTTATCTTTAATTGTCGCGGTTGCAGCGTTTAATATTGTGTCTACACTGGTAATCGTTGTTAATGATAAAAATTCTGATATTGCTATTTTAAGGACAATTGGCGCAAGTACCGGACAAATTATGCGAATTTTTATTTTTCAGGGGACTATTATTGGTGTGGTCGGGACTATCTTAGGTGTGATTTCAGGGATTTTAACGGCAAGCAATATCAATGTGATTGTGCCATTTATTGAACGATCTTTAGGGATACAATTCTTATCTGCCGATGTTTATCTTATTACCGAATTACCTTCACAATTAATTGTTTCAGATGTTGTAACGATTACCATAACCGCCTTTTTATTAACGATCCTGGCAACACTTTTCCCAGCATGGCGGGCATCGCGTGTTAAACCTGCACAGGCGCTCAGACATGAATAACAAGGTCATAAATAATTCTTTACCATTAATACATTGCCAGGATTTATGTCAGTATTTTGATGATGCTGATGAGCGTGTGACTATTTTTGAGTCCTTAAATTTATCACTTGAACAAGGTGAAAGTATAGCAATTACTGGTGCTTCAGGTTCTGGTAAAAGTACCTTATTATATTTATTAGGGGGCTTAGAGCAACCGAAAACAGGGACATTGCATGTTGATGGTGTTGATTTATCAAAACTATCAGCAAATAAGCTGGCAAAATTTAGAAATCATACTTTAGGTTTTGTCTATCAATTTCATCATTTATTACCGGAATTTAGTGCATTGGAAAATGTGGCCATGCCTTTGATGATTCGTGGTGAAAATATTAGTGATATAACTGAGCGCGCAAAAGACTTGTTGGTTCAGGTTGGCCTTGAGCACCGTATTCATCATCTACCTTCAATGATGTCCGGCGGTGAACGTCAAAGAACGGCAATTGCCAGAGCCTTGATTAATGAGCCAAAATGTATCCTGGCTGATGAGCCAACGGGAAATCTGGATAATAAAACGGCTCGTCAGGTTTATGAGTTATTACTGAGTCTTAATGAAGAGTATAAGACTAGTCTGGTCGTGGTTACCCATGATCAGGATTTAGCTGCTCAGATGCAGAGAAAAGTTGTTTTGCATGATGGAGCTTTGATTAATGCCGTGAATAGTCGTTAATGTTAAAGTAGCATTAGAGTAGGACAAAATGAATATTTTTATAGTTAGGACAAGATGAATATTTTTGAACGCTATTTAACAATTTGGGTCTTTATTTGCATTATAGTTGGTATAGCCTTGGGTAGCTTTTTCCCAAGTATCTTTCACCAATTGGCTGAAATGGAAATTGCTCAGGTGAATATGCCTGTTGCTATTCTGATTTGGCTGATGATTATCCCAATGCTGCTTAAAATAGACTTTGGTGCTATTAGCCAGGTTAAAAAGCACTGGAAAGGTGTAGGGATTACTTTATTTATCAACTGGGCAGTCAAGCCTTTCTCAATGGCATTATTAGGCTGGATATTTATCCATCACGTATTTGCAGATTGGCTTCCTGCAGAGCAACTTGATAGTTATCTTGCTGGTTTAATTATTTTAGCTGCTGCTCCCTGTACTGCAATGGTATTTGTCTGGAGTCATCTAACTAAAGGCGAACCTCATTTTACCTTAACTCAGGTTGCTTTGAACGATACCATTATGATTTTTGCTTTTGCTCCCATAGTAGGCATGCTATTAGGTTTGTCTGCCATAAGTATTCCATGGGATACATTGTTTTTATCGGTCTTGCTATACCTTGTAATACCACTGGTATTATCGCAATTATTACGTAAATGGTTATTAAATAAAGGTAAACAAAGTTTATTAGAAAGTGTTCAGAACAAATTAGGCGGTGTGTCAATTGTCGCATTATTAGTCACTTTAATTTTGTTATTTGGCTTTCAAGGTGAACAAATTATTAATCAGCCCATGATAATCCTGATGTTATCAGTGCCAATTCTAATACAAGTTTATTTTAATTCTGGACTTGCTTATTGGTTAAATCGACAATTAAAAGTAGCTCATAATGTTGCTGGTCCATCTGCTTTAATTGGAGCCAGTAATTTCTTTGAATTAGCCGTTGCAACAGCAATTGTATTATTTGGATTTGAGTCTGGTGCTGCATTGGCAACAGTCGTAGGAGTCCTTATTGAAGTACCTGTTATGCTGTCTGTCGTAAAAATAGTTAATAATTCTAGATCATGGTATGAATACAACTTACAACCTAAAAGCTGCAGTTAAAACTACTGTGAATGCCTTAGTCTTTAGCGCTTTATTCATTCTCGCTACGTTCTAACTACGGTTTTTAGGTTAAAGAGTTAACATGGGATCAACTGGGGTGATATTATTCTCTTCCAGGAAGTTTGCTTGAAAAATGGTATCAATAAAGTAGCTATTCCCGATTTAATTATTGCTCAAAATGCAATACAAAATAATTATAAATTTTATACATTTGATAAATATTTTTTTTATTCCAACAAGTAATAAATATTGAACTTTACTAACAACATCAGCTAAATTATGTTAATAGATATACGACTTTGTTTTATCGGTGATTCCTTTGTTAATGGAGCGGGGGATCCTGAAAAGTTGGGATGGGTAGGGCGTTTGTGTGCTTTATCAGAAACGTCTGAAAGACAAATCACGGTTTATAATCTGGGTGTTCGTCGTGAAAGCAGTGATGATATTCTTGGCCGCTGGTTTAATGAATGCAAAATTCGTTTTCCAGAAGCTTCAAATAATGGACTTGTTTTTTCTTTTGGTGTTAATGATAGTGTTATAGACAATGGACAGCTCCGAGTCAAACAGGGACAAAGTATTATTAATGCACGAACGATTCTGTTAAAAGCTAGAGAACTATATCCTGTTTTAATGATTGGTCCGCCGCCAATAGAAGATAAAGATACCAATAAACGAATTAAAATTTTGGATAAACAATTCGATGAATTATGTAAAGGAATAGAAGTTCCTTATTTGTCTTTGTTTCATACTTTAAATGATAGTTTTATCTGGAAACAGCAAATAAGTCAGAATGATGGGGCACATCCTTCTTCAGAAGGATATGCCTTATTGGCAGAAGAGGTTTTTAAGTGGCATGAATGGACTAATTTTCTTGAATTTTTGTCTGATGACGAGAATGCCATTGCTTAATAATGTGGTATCGCCATAATATGCGAATAATTATATAAGAGCCAACTGAGCTGGCCACGCCAAATAAAAAACAGCCCAATAAAAACGGTTCCCAAATAGCAATTAATTTATTCATTAACCATTCCATACTGAGTACAAACTCAAAATCCAGTGCCGGACGGCCTAAGATCCAGGCACCAAATTTATAGGCTCCATAAAAAAGCGGGGGCATGGTTACAGGGTTGGAAAACCAGACAAGGGCAACAGATAAGGGTAAATTGACATTAAGTAAAATAGCTATGGCAGCAGCGATAATCATTTGAGAAGGTACTGGGATCCAGGCACAAAAAAGACCGACTGCAAAAGCACCGGATACACTATGACGATTAAAATGCCATAACCTTGGAGAATGCAATAAATTACCGAAGATCTTTAAATGACGATGTTCTTTAATTGCCATGTGATTAGGCATGTATTTTTTAATCAGTTTTATAAGCATTGTCGCTACTGTCTTTTGATACAATAAAATAAATGAAAAAATACAGTTTAATTTTCTTATTGGGTAATCTATCGGTTTGGCAATTAAGTTCACTTAATGAGCCAATTCTAATTACTTTTCTATTGCTTTCAGCATCACTGATAATTGTTCTGCTAATAAGTAATCATGTTATTGTTTATAGGCAGAAATCATATCAGCTAAATGCACCATCTTCCAAGCAAAATTTTCACTATCATTTAATATTTTCAATCCTGATTTTTAATTTTGCTTTTAGTATTACCTGGCATCAGGCTCAGCAGCGTATCTTGAATAATTTACCGAAAAATTTAGAAGCCAAAGAAGTCTTACTCGTCGGTAAAATTGATTCAATACCCTCCTATATAAAACAAACTCGCTGGGTAAATAAGAACTCACCAAATATTTATCTGGCAAAATTTAACTTTAAGTTGATAAATCATCCGCACAATAAGTCTAATTTTTATGGCCGTATTAAAACGTCCTGGTATCGATTAAAACTGGATGAAGCAAAGCAGTTAAAAATTGGCCAGATATGGCAATTCAAATTAAAACTGAAAGCGCCTTCCGGTTTATTAAACCCAGGTGGCTTTGATTACGAACAATGGTTGTTTCAAGAAAATATCCAGGCAAGTGCCTATGTTAGGAAAGGGCCTGATAATAAATTAATCTCTGAAGAGAATCTCTCTGGTTTAGATTTATCCAGTACTCGTCAGCATTTGGCTGATAACTTACGAAATGTATTGTCGGATAATACTTTTAAAGGTATTTACCTCGCTTTGACTTTAGGTCTTAAGGACGATATTGCAAATGAGCACTGGAAAGTATTGACCGAAACTGGTACCAATCATTTAATGGCAATTTCGGGTCTTCATATCGGTTTAATTGCGGGTCTTGGTTTTTTGATAGGGCGATGGTTATGGTCATTATCGACATTTATTATTTATAAGATTAACCGACAACATTTTTCACTTTATTTTGCCTTTGCTTTTGCTTTTATTTATGCTGCTTTAGCCGGTTTTTCTATTCCGACGCAACGGGCACTGATCATGTTGTTTATTTTATCTATTGGTTTAATTTCTCGTTATCGTATACATCCTTTAAATATTCTGGCCTGGACTTTAATCATTGTTTTAGTCTGGGCTCCTTTCTCAAGCTTATCTTTAGGGTTTTGGTTATCTTTTTCAGCCGTGGCAATTATTTTATTGTCTGTCATGATTAATCAGCGATGGGATTTTAAAAAAAAATTACATAATGCTCAACAGGATATGCCGGTCCTATTGGAACAGACGGATAATATTTTTATCAAGTTATTTCAATGGTTGAAAAGTCTGGTTTTGATTCAAGTGGTCTTATTCGTTGGCCTGATGCCTTTGACAGTGATCTTTTTTGATCGCTTTGCCTTAGTTTCTCCTGTGGCAAACTTTATTTTAGTGCCCGTGATGAGTTTTATTGTTATTCCATTAACTTTGTTTAATGTATTACTACTTGAAATTAGCCCGAATTTATCAAAAATTATTTTTCAATATTTATCAGAGTTATTGGCTTATTTATGGGATGGGTTAGTTGCCTTAAGCAATTATTCTAATAATTTGATTTATCTAACACAAAGTCAATTATTGTTAGGCATTATTATCGTCTTAACAGTTATCATATTATGGTTTCTAATTAAAACTAAAGAATTCAAATTTAGATTGTTATTTATGTTTATGCTGGCGACTATTTGGTCTGGGTTGCTTTGGTCTGAGTTGTTGTTTATTAAAACAACAACTCCCCTTCATGGGCAATTCAAAATGTCTATCTTAGATGTTGGTCAGGGCTTATCGATTGTTGTTAAAACACGGAATCATACTTTAGTTTATGATACGGGTAATAAGTTCAGTGAACGATTTAATATGGCAGAGCAAGTGTTATTACCTTTTTTGCACAAACAGGGAATTAATAAAATAGACAGGCTGATCTTAAGTCATGCAGATCATGATCATGCCGGTGCTTCAGAGTTTTTATTAAAGAAGATAAAGGTAGGTTCAATTTTTTCTGGCGAAACTCAAAGAATTAATAAAAAATTCTCTATTGATAGTTCTGCCTGTATTTCCGGCCAAAAATGGAGTTGGGATGGTGTTGCCTTCGAAGTTTTAAGTCCCTTTGAAAGCCAGCCAGCGAGAAAAAGTAATAATCTTTCTTGTGTGATTTTAATTACTTCTAAACTTTTATCTAAAAAAACAGGCTTAAAAAAAATGGCTTCCAATAAAGAATTTAAAGTACTGATACCGGGTGATATTGAAAAAACTCAGGAGCTATTTTTGTTAAAGCAAGATAATTTAAGAAATAAACTAAGTCATATTAATGTTTTGATAGCAGGTCATCACGGCAGTAAGACGTCATCAAGTGCTGAATTTATTGAACAGACTCAAGCGAGTTATGTTATTTATACTAATGCCTATAAACATTTTTATAACTTCCCTCATCATTCTGTGGTTAAAAGATTTAGTCAAATTTCTGCTAAACAGGAATCCACAAGCAATGGCACAATAGCGTTTTTTTCACCAATGAATAAAACAGATGGAATCGAGTTAGAAATATACCGTCGTGACCGTTATAAAATCTGGAATCGAAAATATCAATCGGTGGATAACTTGCAAAATTAACGACTTTAAGCAAAAATATGCTTTCATTTTTCAGGTCTTTCATTTTTCAGGACTTTCATTTTTCAGGACTTTTATTTTTCAGGAGTAGTTGTGTTTGAATTACTAGTTGCCGGTGGTTGGGTAATGGTGCCAATCGTCGCTTGTTCTATAATTTCTTTAACCATTATTGCTGAACGACTCTGGTTTTTAAGAGATATTCGTGTTGCACCGAAGAATTTATCTTATCAAATTTCTAATTTATACCGAAAAAGTGCCTTAAGCGCTGAAGTCTTAGATAAACTAAGATATGGTTCGCCATTAGGACGTATTTTATCTGTCGCATTAGCTAACCGGCATTATGACCGAGAGCTTATGAAAGAAAGTGTTGAAGAATCAGGCAGGCAAGTTGCTATTGAACTTGAGCGATATTTAAATACTTTGGGTACGATTGCTTCAATTACACCCTTATTGGGCTTATTAGGTACAGTTATTGGAATGATCAAAGTGTTTTCCGTTATCACTCATGTTGGTGTTGGTGATGCGACATTATTGGCAGGCGGTATTTCTGAGGCTTTATTAACAACTGCAGCGGGTTTAACGGTTGCGATACCCACACTTATGTTTTATCGATATTTTCGACGCAGAGTGGATGAATTATTACTCAAGATGGAAGAACAAGCTATTTATTTAGTTGAATTCTTGCATGGGGAAAGACAGGAGGCCGAGCCCGCTCAATGAATTTTAGAAGCAAGCAAGTTGAAGATCTTGATGTTAATTTAACTCCCTTAATTGACGTTGTTTTTTTATTACTGATTTTTTTTATGGTATCGACAACATTTGATCAGAAATCAGAACTCAATATTGATTTACCTGAAGCCCAGGGTGAGGTGAAAAAATCTGAAAATCAGGTGTTAGAAATTAGTATTAATGCGGCAGGGGATTTTTACATTAATGAAAATAAGTTAGCCAACCAATCTATACAAACATTAATTCAGGAATTAGCTAAAAAAATTGATAGAAATAATCAGCAAACCGTTATTATTGCAGCTGATAAAAATACGCCTCATCAGTCGGTAATGCGTGTTATGGATGCAGCTCGTCGTTTAAATTTAACTCATTTGACTTTTTCGGCCATGAAAAGTGGTGAATGAAAAGTAGTCAATGAATGATAGTTTACAATCATGGGTTAGCAGGCAATGGTTGAGTCTTAACCTATTCAGTCTATTATTATTACCTTTAAGTCTTATTTTTTGTGCCCTGGTCGTATTAAGACGTTCTTTATACCAGCTACACATAGCCAAATCATATCAAGCTGATGTTCCTATTGTTATTATTGGCAATATTAGTGTCGGCGGTACAGGTAAAACCCCCTTACTTCTTCATTTAGTAAAAGAACTTCAGAAGCGGCAATTAAAAGTTGCAGTAATTAGTCGTGGATATAAGTCAGAATCCTTACAAGTTAAAGCAGGAAAAAGCTTGATTATTAACGATTCTATGTCAGCCCATGAAGTCGGAGATGAACCCTATCTCATTAGTCGTCATGCAAATGTCCCCGTTGTTATTGGTAGGAAAAAATCTAAGTCGGTTGAGTTATTGCTTAAAAATTTTGATTGTGATGTGATTTTAAGTGATGATGGGCTTCAACACTACGCCTTAGCAAGAGATATTGAAATATGTGTTTTTGATGCAACTAAACAATTCGGGAATAAGCTTTGTTTACCTGCCGGGCCATTAAGAGAAAGGCCGTCGAGATTAAAAAGTGTCGATTTTGTCATTGCGCATCAAACAAGTTCCTCTTCTTTCGAGAATACTAATAATTTTAATATTCCAGGTCAACAAACAATTTGGCCAATGTCCTTATCAATGGACAAAGCCTATCCTTTATCTCAATTTGCTAAAAAAGAAGAATACAAAGAGTTAAAAGAATTTAAAGGGACCTTAGTTCATGCAATTGCCGGAATAGGGCAACCACAGCGTTTTTTTAATCAATTAGTAAAGCTGGGAATAGATGTCATTCCACACCCATTTAATGATCACTTTTCGTATACTATAGAGAGTCTTAACTTCCAGGAGAATTTACCAATACTAATGACTGAAAAAGATGCCGTAAAATGTTTAAATTTATTTAAACAGAAAATAAATGATAATTTATTCAATAGATGCTGGGTTGTACCTGTGGATGTAGAATTGTCTTCAGATTTAATTAGTCAGTTGACAGGTAAAATTATGGAATTAAAATCTTAACACTTAACACTTAACACTTAACACTTAACACTTAACACTTAACACTTAACACTTAACACTTAACACTTTTTTATTCAACAATCCTGAAACTAATGGTTTTGTATGTTAAATCCATGGTATTAATATACTTTTTAGTTTCATCCATACCTTTTATAAATGAAAAGGCTTCCGTGTTTAAAGCATCTTTACTTTTAACTGCAATGATAGTGTCCGTACCTGCCGGGCCATCAATTGTAAAGACAAAATTTGCATTGACAGGTGGAATTTGATACATAACACCTGAGTGGCAGTAAGAATCTAACTGGTATGGATTTGGATATAAAACAGAGACTTCACCTAATGAGTTAACAATAAGTATGGTGATGTTTTCTGACCTATTGGTCATAAATTCCAGTACAAAAGGATCGCCAATTTTATAAGTGGTTTTACTGGGCAGAAGTTGAAATCCAGGTCTATTGTCTAATTTACCTTCATTTTTAGCTGTATTTAAAACCACCTGCTGAATGGAATCATCGAGAATTGTTTCTGATTTTATTGGCGCATCAATAATAGTCGTTTTTGAAAGAAGAACATTGGCTCTTGCAAGTGCATCTTCACTTATACTTTCTACACTTTTTATAGCAACAAATGAAGATTTTTCAGGAGATTCTATTATCGACGTGGTTTTTTTAGTAACAAGCTCAGGTTTGCTGACCTTTACAGCAGGTTTAGGTTTTTTAGTCTCAATTGTTTTGCTGTTATCATTAATGTTTTTAATTTCATCAATTTTATTATTTGTGCTTGTATCACTTGGTTTATCTTGATTTTCGTTTGTATTGAGAATAGCTTCTTTTATATTTACTGCTTGTTGAGGTACATTAGCCTGTTTAGCAATTGATGGTTTTTTGATAATAAGCGGTTCCTGGATAATTATCTTGGGAGTAATAACCGGATCTGCTGTATTAATATTAGCTTTTGATAACAATAAAGAATAAGCACCATAACTAATAGCTGCAATGGCAATCAAACCAATGGCGACGATTAAAGGCAGTTTGCTTTTTTCAATATTTTTTATGTCTTCAACATTTTTCATGCCTTCAACATTTATTGATTTTAGATCATCTGAATTGAGTGTCGGATCAACCATAATTCCTGATTAGGGTTTATTAAATAATGCAGGCCATTATAATGAAAATTTATTAATAGTAAAATTAACAATGATTGATTAACAATGATTGATAATGGAATTAAGTCACTATCAATGAAAATCTATTAGATAAAGATTGTTTTCCTATAGGCTTTAGAATAGACTTTTCAGGTTAAAGTAAAGAGAAGTAAAATGTACGAGAACTTAAGGATATAAAAACAATGGATAAAAAGTTATTAGATATTATTGCCTGTCCAAGTTGTAAAGGTGATTTAGAGTACGATAAAAAGGCACAGGAATTAATCTGTCATAAAGAGAAGCTTGCTTATCCTATACGTGATGGAATTCCGGTCTTATTGACAAGTGATGCCAGGGAATTGAATTAATCGTATATATTAAAGCGATCAACCATTTCACCTTCACTATTTAATACATCGATTCGTTCATCAGTAATAATATTTGAAGCATTTTGAAAAAAGCCTTCACATTCTAATACATCTGAAAATAGCTTTTCTTTAGCTTGTTCTAAGTTTTTGGCATCAATTTCGTGTTCAATAATGGCTTTATGCCTAAATACGTACTTCATTTTAAAACCTTGTATAAGCAGATTGGTTAATTCTAATAAAGCGTATTATAAGATATTAATTCAACAAATCAACACAATTTACTGATAGCAAAGCGTTTTAACCTATTTTTAGGATAATTTTTAATGGCAAATAATTTTTTTAAATCTTTTATAGATCCCTTAAAACATAAAAATCTACAGTTTATTTTATTGTTAGGCTTTGCTTCCGGTTTACCATTAGCTTTATCAGGTAGTACTTTACAAGCCTGGTATGCGGTGTCTCAGGTTGATATTGTCACTATTGGACTGTTAACTTTAGTAGGGCAGCCGTATGTGTACAAGTTCTTATGGGCACCTTTGATAGACCGTTATAACCCTTTAACGTATTTTTCCTCTTCAATAGGTAATAGACGACAGTGGATGATGTTGATACAGCTAATTATTGCTGCAATTATTTTAATGATGTCCTTTACTTCACCAGCTAAAGCACCATTTTTTTTAGCTGTTTTAGCATTAATGCTAGCTTTTTCATCAGCAAGCTATGATATTGTGTTCGATGCTTATCGTACGGATCTATTAACTGCAAATGAAAGAGGTTTAGGGGCCGCATTTTCGGTAGGTGGTTATCGTGTTGCTATGTTGGTATCTGGTGGTCTTATATTGGTGATGGCTGATTATATTGGTTGGCAATTAAGTTTGATGGCTATGTCCGTATTGATGATATTAAGTGCCATTATCAGTTTTTATTCTCCCGAACCTGAAGCAACACATGTTTCTCCAAAAACATTGAAAATGGCAGTGGTTAAGCCCTTCGAGGCTTTTTTTTATAATTCCAGATGGTCATTACGCCATGTGATTGTGATTTTATTGCTAATTGTGTTGTATAAGTTAGGCGATGCATTTGCCGGTAGTTTAACAACAACATTTTTATTAAGGCAATTAAACTTTAGTTTAACTGAAGTTGGCCTGGCCATGAAGACGGTTGGTCTGTTATCGACGCTTCTGGGTGTCTTCGTTGGTGGAATTATTCTTTATAACTCAGGCCTTTATTTTTCATTATTATGGTTTGGTATTTTTCAGGCAATTACTAATTTAGGATTTGTGGTCTTGTCGCAAATGCCCCCGGATTATTGGGTGATGATCTTGATTATCAGTCTGGAGAACCTGGCAGGTGGTATGGGCACTGCAGCGTTTGTCGCTTTATTAATGGGCTTGTGTCAACCTGCTTATAGTGCAACACAATTTGCTTTGTTATCTGCTTTTTCTGCTATAGCCAGAGTTTATGTGGGCCCTTTATCAGGTTATGGAATTGAAATGCTGGGTTGGACAAGTTTTTACCTGGCTTCTTTTTTTATTGCGCTTCCAGGGATATTACTGTTGGTTATTTTAAAGCAGACAATTAAACAGATAGATATGAAAGCTAGTGAATGAGGCCTTATTCAACAGTAACAACAGTAACTTGTTCAGCAATTAAGTAATTATGTATTTCATCCATGACTTTTTTTAAAGGATGTTTAATTTGATTTGATAATAATATATCCCGATTAATGCCTTCCATCCAGGCATATAAGGAATTGATCAAATGTTCCTCTGTTTCAATATTATAATGAATATCATGCAGTATATGACGGTATTCACTTTTCGTAGGAGACAGACCTAGTTCAATAAAAAGCTGACTTAGCTCATTCATAAATAATTTTGCCTGTGGGCTTAAATTAAAATCCTCAGGTATATATAAAATTTGTTTGTCAGATACGGTATTAACCCAAAGACGGAAACTACACTTTTGTAATGAATGATAAAGTGGTTCACTAGAAATAAAAAATAGAATTAATTTATTTTTATTTGCTTGAAGATCGGTATTGTTATAGGTCCACTTTTGAGTCTGAATAAAATGATACAAACGGATATGGTTTTGAAAATCAGTTAAATGTAATTGATCAAGAATTAACACTGTCTCTTCCGCTTCACTAAAAGCACAGGCTTCACTCATAATATGATCAAAATCACTGACAGGAGGAGCCTTAACGCCATCTTCATCCTGAGTTTCAGGCAGAATGACTTTCCCTTCTATTGGTTCTTGCTGAGAAAAATCATAATAAAGGTGATGAGGATATTCTAAAGATAAAGCCAAAGCATTAGCAAAAGCAGTTTTTCTGCGTTGTTGTTCACCTTCGATATTTAAGACACGTATAAAACCATGTTCGGCTGAAAAGAAACTTTTAAGGTGATATTGATAGTCATCGTTTGATTCAAAACCAAACTCAGCCATTTTATCCTGTAATATTGACATGTTTTTTTATTGACCACGCTTGTTTATTATTGTTGATCTATATTATAAATCAGTACGGTTGAAATTTAATGTCGCAAGATTTCATAGTTACTGTACACATTGGTACTGTATAGTTTTCATAGGTAATATATAATGTTAATCTTTGAATCTGCAGGCTACATTTCCAAATATCAGCAGTATAGAAGATATGTCAATTAATTATCACAGTATTTATGCTGTATTTAAAGAGAATTATTATGAATTTACATTCCTCAAATCTAAAAATCAGAAAAAATTCAACTAAAACTTATGTACTCTTAAGTAGCGTATTTTTTTCTTTTTCTGCAAATTTATATGCGACTGATTCTCTAAATCTGGAAAATTATCTTGATATCAGCATGGAAACCATGCTTTCAATGGATGTGGTGTCTTTATTTAAAGAAGAACAAAAAGTTCAGGATTCTGCTTCCGCTGTTTATGTTATTAATCAAAATGATATAAAACGTTCAGGGGCTAGTAGTATTCCTGATTTATTGCGTATGGTTCCCGGACTTAATGTTGCTCGCATTTCAGCCAGTAAATGGGCAATCAGTTCAAGAGGTTTTAATCGCCTCTGGTCAAATAAATTATTAGTCATGCAGGATGGCCGAACCTTGTATGACCCACTATTCTCAGGCGTTTACTGGGATATGCAGGATGTCATTCTTGAAAATATCGACAGAATAGAAATTATTCGAGGACCCGGGGCCTCTTTATGGGGCAGCAATGCCGTGAATGGCGTGATTAATATTATCACAAAGAAGGTATCAGCTAATGAAGGCCATCAGCTGGTCATTGAAGCGGGTAATTTTGATCAAAAAAGGTCCTCGCTAAGTTTAAGTTCAAAAATTAATGATCAGGCTAATATCCGGGTTTATGCAAAAGATAATCGCCGTAGTGAATCACAAGCCATTAGCGAGACTGGTACTGAGATCGATGCCCATGATGCTTATTTATCTCAACATGCTGGCTTTCGTCTGGATTGGGAGATTGATAAGTCTAATAGCTTAATCTTAATGGGCGATGTCAAACAGGCAAGATTTGATCGTATCAGTACGAGTCGAACTTTATTTCCTGTGGTAACTAGTGAACAAATTGAAGATCAGGAAGATGTCGATGCTGCTAATATTTTGATGCGCTGGGAAAGTCAGCAATCATCGACAAATAAAATATCATTTCAAATGTATTATGACTATGCTGATCGTGGTTTTGAAACGGTAAAAGATAAAAGAGATATTTTTGATCTGGAATTTCAGCAAAGTTTATCGGTTAATTCTCAGCACGAAATCATCTGGGGCCTGAATTATCGTTATTATAATGATAAAACTGATGAGAATAATCTCGTGCTTTTTACACCCTTAAACCGCAAAGATAATTTATACGGATTATTTGTTCAGGATAAATGGTTATTAAATGAATATGATTTATCTGTGATTACAGGATTACGCTTTGAGAACAATGAGTACAGCGGCAATGAATGGCAGCCTAATTTAAGAGTCTCCTGGTCACCAACATCAACTGATACTTTATGGGCCGCAGCATCCAGAGCAATACATAGTCCAAGCCGTATTGAACACAATGGTACTATTGTATCCGCTCATCCATCAACAGTACCTGGTCAACCAGATATGGTCTTTACTATCAACGGTAATGAAGAAGTTGAATCTGAGACTGTCATTGCTTATGAACTGGGTTATCGAACCAGTATTAAAGATGTTTTATTTATTGATAGCAGCTTATTTTACAATCAATATGATGACTTATTAGGTGGCGTCAGCAGTGATCCTCAATGCCAGAGTTATGGCTTTAACCCCTGTCATTATTTGGAATTTCCGATCACATTTGCCAGTAATATGGAAGGTCAAACCTATGGTCTGGAACTATCCGCAGAATATCTTTTAAGTGATAGCCTGAAACTAAAAGGCAGTTATACTTATCTGAACATGTCGCTTAAATCTGATATTGGTTTTGCAATGGATGAAGCCAAGCAAGATATGGTGCCAAGCAATCAGTTTTCACTTCGTGCAATGTATGATATTAACGAAGATCTTGAAGTAGACCTCTTTTTACGTTATTCCGATGAATTACCGCTTT
>JADGAU010000071.1 GCA_015231865.1 Gammaproteobacteria bacterium
GAATTACCCTTTACATGAAGGGTACAATTTCGATTATTTGCAATGCCCATCTGGACATTCATTGCTTAGAAGCAAAACTCTACATATAACTGGATATCGGTAAATATTTTATACTCCTACTCAAAATTGCAATCTATGATGGAGGAGTTGCAATTTATGGGTAAATTTACAACTCACAACAACTGAAGGACAGTTTAATTTCTTAACCACACTTACTATCTCCACAACTTAAACAAGTCATACAGCCATCCATTAGTACTAATGCTTTGGTGTTACATTTACTGCAAAGTTGTGCAGTTGCAGGGAAGTCGTTGGCCTCTTGTTCAGTTGGTGTTTTTTTTTGCCTGGATTCGTATTCTTTGCGCTTATCATCGACCAGTTTTTGTTGGTGTTCATCAAGTTCTGGAGCTTTTAGCATGCCAATGTGCTTTAAATGAGCTTCGATCGCACAGCCAATTTCAGCGACTAAAGAGGGCATAAACACACCGCCTTTTTTGAAGTAACCACCTTTAGGATCAAATACCGCCTTAAGTTCTTCAACCATAAAGGTAACATCACCACCTTTACGAAATACTGCAGAGATAACTCGTGTTAGAGCGACAACCCATTGAAAGTGATCCATATTTTTAGAGTTAATAAATACTTCATATGGACGACGTTCTTCGTGTTTTGTACCATCATTTAAGATCATGTCGTTAATGGTGATATATAAGGCATGTTCAGATTGTGGCGTTTTAATTTTATAAGTTGAACCAAATAATAAATCAGGGCGTGAAACATTTTCATGCATTTCTTCCACAGTTTTTATATTCTCATCATTACTTGCCTGTTGCGCAATTTTTTTCTCTTCTTCTTCAGAAACGACTTTGTAGCCTACAATTTTCTTTTCTATTTTTAAGACCATTTTTATGTCCTTTTAATATTTCTATTTTTTAGAATTTACCGTAATATCCTTCCTTCATCGCATCAAACAAGTTCGCTGCGGTATGAATTTCACCATCATATTCAATTTCTTCGTTGCCTTTAAGTTCAACAACATGACCATCATCAAGGGTAAATTGATATGTTGTATTTTCTAAATCAGACTCTTTCACTAAGACCCCCTGGAATGCTTCGGGATTAAATCTAAAGGTTGTACAGCCTTTAAGTCCTTTATCATAAGCATATTCATAAATATCCTTAAAATCTTCATAAGGATAATCGGTTGGTACATTCGCTGTTTTAGAAATTGAAGAATCAATCCATTTTTGTGCAGCAGCCTGAATATCGACATGTTGTTTTGGGGAAATATCATCAGCACAGACAAAGTAATCTGGTAGTTTTGCTGATTCATCATCAGTAAATGGCATTGCATTTGGATTAACTAATTGACGGTAGGCTAATAATTCAAAGGAGAAAACATCCATTTTTTGTTTTGTTTTCTTGCCTTCTTTAATAACATTTCGTGAATAATGATGAGCAAAACTTGGCTCAATACCATTACTGGAATTATTCGCTAACGATAGTGAAATTGTTCCTGTTGGTGCAATTGAACTATGGTGGCTAAATCTGGAACCAACTTGTTCCATTTCTTTAACTAACTCAGGTTCAATTTCTGCAACTTTTTGCATATAACGTGAATAACGGCTATGTAATACCTTGCCTTTAACTTTATCGCCTAATTTATAACCATCGGCTTTCATTTCCGGTCTTTTATGCAGCATTTCACCGGTTACTTCAAATTCTTCTTCCATAATTGGCGCGGCACCTTTTTCTTTTGCTAAGTCAATGCCAGTTTTCCAACCTTCAAGAGCTAATACTTTTGTGACTTCTTCAGTAAAACCAATAGATTGTTTATCACCATATTTTAAGCCAAGCATGGTTAATGAACTGCCTAATCCTAAATAGCCCATGCCGTGACGGCGCTTTCGATAAATTTCATCTCTTTGTTTTTCTAATGGCAGGCCATTAATTTCAACAACATTGTCTAACATGCGAGTAAAGATCCGTACCGCTTTTTTAAAGTCATCCCAGTTAAAGCAGGCATCAGAAGTGAAAGGGCGATCTATAAAGCGAGTTAGATTAATTGAGCCTAATAAACAACTACCATAAGGTGGAAGGGGTTGCTCGCCACAATTATGTGCATGTAAACCATTGGCATCGAATGTATTAATGCCAGGAACTTGGATATCAAAAACCTCTTCCTCCTGAGCTTCGTTGATTGCTTCAATAGTCGCTGTAAATCGTTCCTTATTTTGTTCGCGTTTGTACTGACTTATTGCATTTCCAAGTTTATGAGCTTTGTCACTATCAGCAAAGTTTATTAAGTTTTTATATTCAGATAGATTGTCGCCTGCAATAACGAGTTCATGTTGAGCTTTGATCTGATAGTCAGCAGTTCCACCTTTTCCATCGGGCATTTTTTGAAGTGTTGATTTTCTACGATTACGGTAAATGGTTGATGCTATGCCCAGTCGTAACAACATTCTTTGAACGGCTTCAAGGCGGGGCAGATCCGATTGAGATAAACGTACACTGATCCCTTTCTCTTGTGAACCTTGAACAGAACCATCAGCATCAAAAAAGCCCTTTAAAAAACCCTGATAAAAATCACTAGATGCTTTTTCCATTTTCGGACTAATGACTTTATTCCCTGGCGTCATTCCCAGTTCGATGGCTAGGTCTTTAATAGCAGATAATGATAAACGCCATTCATCTCTACCACCAACATTGCTCCAACCTTTAAAGTCAGAACGTTTTGAAAGATTGCTGACTGCATCAAGTACGGTTTCCATTACAGCATCTACACCACCGGGAAGATTTGAACCATTTGCTATTTTAGCGGGCTTCCATACAGATAGTATCGCCTTGTCAGATTTTAAAGTACCATCGCCAATGAGCATACCCATCAGATATCCTTGATCGTGATTGTATTTACCTTTCCATTTATTTAGTTGACGATGATTGTTTAATAGAACTTTGTCGCCTGCATTTAATTGACCTGCTTCACACCACTGTGTTTCAGTCTTATAGCGTGTTTGTTTAGTTACACGCTTAACTTTGTGATCGCTGGTTAATTTGAGACTATATCCTTCTTTGGTTTTAAGATTAACCGTTGCTTTTGTAGCGGTCTTAAAAAAACCTTCAGGGCCTGAAAGATGTGCCTGTCCATCGACCAGAATATTAACCTGTTTACCCAGCAAATTAGAGACCTGTCTCGGGCCATCAACTGTTTGTACCCAAGTATCAGCCGTTACACATGGATTTGTTGAACGGATATTTTCACAATACCAGTTATTATTCATTTCATTAACCTTATCAATTAGGATAAAGCCGGGCTCTGCAAAATCATAAGTTGAACTCATGATAATGTCCCAGAGTCTTTTTGCTGGCATGGTGCGGGTAATTTTACAGGCAATTTCACCATGCTCATTACACAGATAGTTGGCTTTATTAGGCAGGTCTCTCCAGGTAACCTGTTCTGGATCCGCAACATCAATTTTGTCACGCTTGACTTCTTTTTCTGTAACCGGGAAAGATAATGACCAATCCTGATCTTTTTTAACCGCTTCAATAAAGTCGGTAGTAATTAATAATGACAAGTTAAACTGTCTTAAGCGACCATCTTCACGTTTGGCACGTATAAATTCAACAACATCCGGGTGAGAGACATCAAATGTTGCCATTTGTGCTCCACGACGACCGCCAGCAGAAGACACGGTGAAACACATCTTATCGTAGATATCCATAAACGATAAAGGACCTGATGTGTAAGCACCAGCACCCGATACATAAGCATCTTTAGGACGTAGTGTAGAGAACTCATAGCCAATACCACAACCGGCTTTCAGTGTTAAACCTGCTTCATGTACTTTACCTAGGATATCATCCATAGAATCAGCAATAACGCCTGAAACCGTACAGTTGATTGTCGATGTTGAAGGTTTGTGCTGTTGAGCTCCTGCATTTGAGATGATTCTACCAGCGGGGATAACACCTTGTCTTAGCGCCCATAAAAATTCTTTATGCCATTTTTCTTTTGATAAGTCATCAGTTTCTACTTCTGCTAGTGCTTTGGCAACACGCTGATAAGTTTCATCAATGGTTTTATCAATGGTTTCACCATCTTTTGTTTTTAGACGATATTTTGTATCCCATATTTCCATAGATGTTTGCTGAAAAGATATTTCAGTTAAGTCTTGTTGCACGGCTTGTAAATGAGCACTCATTCTTGATCCCTGTTGTGTTGCAATTAACGCGTATAGTTAATGTGGTTTGTTAGTTTAGTAATTTAAAGCCTTGCTTTTTACTGCAAGAATATCAACATATAGTGTTTTTTATTGTTTTACTTATACTATATATTGTGTTTTGATTTTTTTAATTTTAATAATGCTTTGATATTATTTCAAGACTTTTTTAAGATTTTATAAAAATTTTTATGTAAAAAAATCTTGATTTTTTAGGAAGTGAATCAGTGCGGGCTTTGTGGAAAATTTAGTAAATAAGAATTTAGTTATGGAGTTAACAGTTGGCAGTCTTCAGTTGACAGTTAAAGACACAATAACATTAAATTTACTGCCCACTGCCCACTATGTTTTAAGTAAATAATTTCTGCAAATAGGGGACAAATTGAGAAAATTCAGCACTCATCAGGTTAAAGTCTGCATCGAATTGAGTTGCAATATCATCATAGCTATCATCTAGGGTATCTAATACAAGATCGGTGAATTTTATTTGTTTTAATGAAAAATCTTCAGAAAGTACAAAATTAATTTTATCTGCCCAAGTCAATGCAAGTTTAGTAATTTGCATACCCGATTTAAGGTGCGATTGAATTTCTTCAGATAGTAATTCTTGTTTGGAACAACGAATAGATCCACCATCTTCTTTAGGATTACTTAATACACAACTTTGACCAATAGTTAATTGCATCGGTATCTCTTGAGTGGATAACCATGTAGTCATTGCATCTTTAACCGGTTTTTCTTGTGTGATAGGTGTAACTGGCAAGGAACCAATTGTTTTTCTTAAAAATTCGATAAATTCTTCAGCTTTTGCTGCACTGGCCGAATTAACTATAAGTAACTGATGATCCAGATCAAAATAGGCATAGGTTCGTTTATTTTTACTAAATGCTCTTGGTAACAGACTATGAATAATCTCTTCTTTTAATTCGGTCTTTTGTCTTCTACCGGGTTTGTGGCCTGTTTCATCTTCTATTTCAATGATTTTATCATTTAGAAATTCATTGACAACAGCTGCGGGAAGAATTTTATCTTCAATATTAGCGCAAATCATAATTTTGTTCTGAATAGTATGAGTCAATGTTTTGCCAATACGGGGGATTGGCTCAATCCAACCAATACTATTCATTTGTAGTTGCCCACACGGCTTAAAAATGGATTGAGATAAAGATGATTCTAATTCTTTTTCGGTAATTGAAAACTGATCGGATAATTGATAAATTTTAAGGTTGTTAAACCACATAGTTGTTCCTATTAATTGAAATTTTGCAGTATTCTACCGTAAATTAAGTTAATAGGATTAGCTTTGTTGTTAAAAAATTAAGTATTTTATATTTATTCTTTATAATCAGTAGATTAAAGTATATACTTAATATCAATTGTTATGTAATATATGACTGGTATATGTTTGCTATAACTTAAGTGAATGAAATTAAAAAATTATTATGAATTCTGAAACTCATCCATCAACAGATTCTTCTGGCGTTACACAAAATAGTGTAGATGAAGGTGCGTCTGAATTACCATTTCCAAATTATGATAAATATATAAAATTCGATGTGTTTAAGAATTTTAATCAGGAACAATTTGACTTTATACTTAAATATTCCAAATTTGTAGTTGTACCGAAAGATAAAGTTTTATTAAATCTGGCAGCAGAGCATAGTAATTTATTTTTTTTAGTCAGAGGCAGTGTTCAACTAATTGCCGGCGATAATAAAAGAATGACAATTTCAGATGAAAGCCCTGGTGCTAGAAATCCAATTGCTCAGTTACGTCCCAGCAGATATAAAGTCACCAGTCTTACTGAAGTTGAATTGATTGTTCTTTCAGAAGAATCTTTACATGCCGCTACTGAACTTCAAGAACAAGAAATTGAAATTAAAGCGGTAGATCAAGAGGAAGATGTTGAAGAACGTAAAACAGAATACGATAAAATTTTATTTAATTTCTTAACTTTATTACATACAGAAAAATTAGTTTTACCCAGTTTGCCGGATATTGCATTTAAGATTAGAAAAGCGGCTGAAGATGAAGACTCCAGTGCTGACGATGTGATTCATATTATTAGTATGGATCAGGCGATCATGGCTAAAATTATTAAAACTGCAAATAGTGCCGCTTATATTGGAAATGGTACTAAAGTTGATACGCTAAAAAATGCTTATATTCGCTTAGGCGCTAAAAATGTTATAAATTTAGTTATATCCTATACCATGCAAGAACTTTTTAAGACCGATTCAGAAATCATCAAAACTTATATGGATAAATTATGGCATCATAGTATTCATACTGCTGCAATTAGTTCTATTTTAGCGAGGCTTACACCTGGTTTTGATGCAGATAAAGCCTTATTGATGGGACTATTACATAATATTGGCGCCGTGGTTATTCTAAATAACCTGGGTGGCCGCCTGGAAAAAGAAGAGTGTAAAAATAATCTTGATAAAGTTTTATCAACTTTACAAGCTGAAGTGGGTGCTAGCTTATTAGAAAAGTGGGACTTTCCCGAAGATATAATTGAAGTGGTTGAAAATTCGGGGGATTGGCTAAGAAATGATAATGTACAAGGCGACTATAGTGATATTGTTAATATTGCTCAAATTCATGCTTACATTGGTACACCGATGATGGAAACACTTCCCCCTATGGATGTTATTCCTGGTTTTCATAAACTTGCTTTAGGAAAACTAACACCTGATATGAGTCTTCAGGTGATTGAAAAATCACAACAAGAAATAGAAGAAACCATGGGTTTATTTAGTTAAACTGTGTATTTCAACCTTTTCTTTATTATATTTATCTAGATATTAATCATTAAACTTATTGATGTGCTCGTACATTTCTAGGAACTAATCTTAATTCAATACGACGATTAGTTTTTCTGGAACTTTCGTTATTGCCTTTTGCAAGCGGATAAAACTCACTAGCACCAATTAATTTCATTCTTTGTGGTTTTATCTTTGTTCTGAACTGAAATAGTCGAATAATTGCCGCCGCTCTTGCTGCTGATAACTCCCAATTTGAAACAATAAAATTATCTTTATGTTTTTTTGCAGGACGATTATCTGTATGTCCAATAACTTCAATATCTTGATTAGGTAATGTTTTGTATTTATTAGCAATAATTGTTAATAAGTCTGCCCCTTTATTAGTGATTTGATAGGATTCGCCATGAAATAAATAATCACAAGGGATTGTGATTAAAACACCATTGTGATTAATAGCTTCTACCTGGGCACTATAATTATTTAAATCTGTTTTAAATAATTCTGCAATATTGTTGTTACTATGGGCGCTATTAGCATTCTCAGATTTGTTTTTATTGACAGTTTGCTTTTGACTCTTTGTTATATTTAAAACCGTTTGAGATTTTTGTAATTGGCTAATTTTTAGTTCTAATAGACTTTGTTGTTGCTTGTATTGAGTCACTAACTCGGAATTTTTATTTTGACATTGTTCCAATTCATTATTTTTTTGCGATATATTGTTAGCAATTACCTCATCATAAGCTGTTTGTAATTCATTTAGCTTAATATTTGTTTCATTAATCAAGTTTTCTTTTTCATTGATTATTGTGTCTTTTTCATCTGCAGTAGCTGATAATGCCTGTTTTTCTATATCACAACTATTAACTTTCTCTTGTGCCATTTGTAACTTATCTTGAATAGTTTTTATCTTATTCGTTAATTGAGCTAGTTTAGATTCAGCAGATTTAAGTGAATTGTTTTCCTGTTTTAATTTTGCAATTTGTGATTCAAATGACTTTAACGTATTATTTTCATCTTGTAATTGTGCTATTTGTGATTCAAATGACTTTAACTTATTATTTTCTTTATTTTTGATAATTTGTTGCTTATCAAGTAATTCATAAACTTGATTTGTTTTATTATTTAAATTTACTTTTACGTTATTGACTTCACTTTTTAACTGCTTAGCCAGATTATTTGACTGCTGGTAAAAATACCAGCCAGTTGCTGCCGCTAAAGTCATTATGATTAACAAAAAGATCTGAATAAAGGAAGAGGAGTTTTCGTTTGTGTCCATAGCTTATTTGTCTATTAATTCCATTAATTGGTTGGCGTTTCTATATGCTTAGTATCTTTATCGGCTTTGTGACTATTTATTTAAGCTTTCTTTTGCTACTAATTGCTTTTAAATTTATTTTCGGTCAATTTGTCTGGCTTATAAATATTGAATATCGTGAATTATTAAAAATAGCAAATGTGAGTTTTGCCATCGCTTTTATGATTTTTTTAATGGCAACAATTTTTATTATTCCGTTAAATGAAAGTGCTTCAATTAAACAAACGATTTTATTTGGATTATTTGGAATAAGTTATTTTGTTATCGTGGCATGGGCTATTTATGATCAAAATAAGCATAGTAAACAGGAAGATCAAAGCAATAATTCAACGCTAGAAGGATGAGAAAGAAAGTTTTCCGGGCTAGCAGATTTTCCATAGGCGCCAGATTGCTTAATAATAATTAAATCGTTGATTGAAACATTTTCTATTTCAACGTCTTTAGCCAAAATATCCAACGGTGTACATAATGGACCATAGATATCGACACATTGCTTTTCAGTTTCTGATTCAGGGCTTTCTTGATGAGTTGCATGACTAATTTCATGATGTCCATGCTCTGTTTGTATTAAAATAGGGTAGTTTTTGCGAATAACCTGTCCAAAATTTCCTGAATTAGCTAAATGATGATGTAAGCCACCATCGACAATAATTATTTTTTTATTTTTTGATCTTTTTATATCAATTACCTTACTGACGTAATAACCAGCTTCTCCAACCAGATAACGGCCTAGTTCCAAAATATATTCAATGTTTCCATGTTTGCTCTTCATATCCTGAATTAAATGTTCAAGATTATCTGCAATAGGTTGCAGTTGCAGAGATTGCTCGCCCTTAAAGTAAGGGATACCAAAACCACCACCAATATTGAGCTGTTTAATGGATAAATTATGCGCACAAATCAGTTTATCGATTAGTTTAAAGATTTGTTCGTGTGACTTAATCAGCGAATCAGAGTTTAAGTTTTGAGAACCGCTATAGATATGAAATCCATTTAATTTTATTCCGTTACTTAAAAGTTTCTGGATCATTTGTGGAATTTGTTCTTCATCAATTCCAAAACCACTAGCATAGCCAGTCATCATAACCCCGGAACGTTTAAGGCTAAAATCCGGATTAATTCGTAATGAAACTCTTGGTGATAATTGATAGTTATTTTTGATTAAAATTAGATGCTCTAATTCATTTGCAGACTCAACATTTATAACAACACCAGCGGTGACTGCAGATAATAATTCTTTGTGGGACTTGCCAGGTCCAGCAAAGCAAATGTTATTCTGATTACTTATTGCATTAATGGCCACTTGCAGTTCTTTAATTGATGAAACATCAAATCCATCTACCTGATTAGCTAAAAAACTTATCATTTCAGGCATTGGATTTGCCTTAATTGCATAATAAATTGATAGCTTGGGAAAGTATTGTTTTAGTTTACTGACGGTTTTGCTTATGTGTGATTTATCATAGTAGTAATAGGGTGTTTGACCGGCAATTTGAGACAGTTGTTTAAAATTATATTTTGTCATAAGCTGATAGATAATTTAATAAAAGAATTAATTCTATAGTATTAATTCTTAATAAACAATGTTTTATACTTTGTTTTTAAACTTTTTCTATCTATTTTTCCGTTTGCTGATTTTGGCAGTTTATCTTCGATAATAATTTTTCTTGCCTGCATAAAGTTAGGTAATTTACTTTTGCAATATTGAATGAAGTGCTTTTCATTATAATCAGGAGTCACGGCACATATAAAAATTATTGCTTCTCCTAAATCTTCATGTGGCACTCCAATGACAGTTGATTCAATAATATCTGTATATTCATAAAGAATATCTTCAACTTCGGTAGGACTGATTCGATTGCCTGAACATTTAATTAAATCGTCTTGGCGATTAATAAAATAGAATAAACCCTCCTTATCTTTTCTTACATAATCACCTGAAAATACAGAAAGATAGTTGCTTTTATTAAAGTATTTTATATTTAATTCTTTAAATCTTTTTTTATTATCTTCCGGTCGTTTCCAATATCCCATGCTAACTAATTTACCTCGATGCACCAGTTCTCCAATCTGATCAACTTCACAGGGTTTACCAGATTCATCAACGACGTAGATTTCTTCTCCAGCTAAAGCCTTTCCAATTGAATCAATTTTGTCTAAGGCCAATTCCGGAGCTAAATAGGTTGAGCGAAAAGCTTCGGTTAGACCATACATTAAATAGATTTTAACCTGAGGTAATTTTTCACTTATCAAACGAATAATATTAGCAGGTAGTTTGCCGCCGGAATTGGTAATGAAGCGAAGTGTCTTACATAAATATTTTTCAAAGTTAACTTTATTAAATTGAATCCATAAACTCGGCACACCTGCCAAACCAGTAACTTTATATTTATCAATGGCAATACCAATATCATTCGCCAATAAGTATTCACTAACAACCAAAGTAGCGCCTTGATATAAAGTCGTGCAAATTTGGTTAAAACCATAATCAAAACTATAAGGTAGAAGTGATAATATTTTATCTTGATGATTTATTTGACAATAGTCGGCAACTAACTTAGTCCCACTAATCAAATTTTGATGACTAATACAAACACCTTTGGCTTTGCCTGTGCTACCAGAAGTATAAAATAAGGCACAAAGTTTATTGAGTTTATCAGCTTTATAAAAAGGTTTTAGATGACCTTTAATAGATTTTGATATTGCCTGGCTTATCTCTGGCCAGTGGCTAATAGGAATATGTTTATTTTCTAAATCATTTGCTTGCTCTGTCAGTATAACTTTAAGCTCATCAGGTTCTAATTCAATCGAATTTAGTCTAAGTCTTGATGTAATAAGCAATTTGCTTTCACTATCTTTTAATATGTGGCTAACTTGTCTGGATTTTAGCAGTGGATTAATGGGGATAAAAACTGCACCGATCAAACTAATGGCAAAAAAAGCTATAATAGTTTGAGGAGATTTATTATCGTAAATAGCGATATGATCGCCTTGCTTAATACCTATCTCAAGTAAATGGTTGGCATAAAGTTTAATTGCCTGATCTAATTGATTATAAGTTAAGTCGTATTGCTTGCTTTGAATAGCAATATGTTGAGGATATTGTCTTATGGATGATTGTATTATATCAATGAATTGGGATGGTTTTTCATCAGCCATTTATACTATAACTAAGGTTGTTATTAATTAGGCTATAGAGCGATGTTTCCAGTTTATTTGTGCCCAGGAAACATAAGCTTCTTCAGCTGAATCAACAATAACTATTTCCATTCCAATTAGTTGAGAAATAATATCAATATTTGGTTCTCTAAACTGTTTTTTAAGCAGATCTAATTGCATACTATTCACATAGAGTAGGTTAGGGCGATAGCCTTTGCTAGCTTCAAAAGCTTGAGTTAAACGATTAATCGTACTTATCATGGTTTTTATCATTGTTTTAAATAAAGTTAATTATATCACAAAAATTAGGCACTGATTTGCATACAACACTTTCTTCTTAGATTTAAGTATGCTTGCCTGATATTAAATATATCGTCGTTTATTTGTTAAACTTAATCTTTTTCGGTCAAATAATAAGCACTATTTATTAAATTCTTGTATAAATAATGAGTTAAGAAAGTTTTCAATAAAGGGCTTGATTAAAGCTATCTATGTTAGCTTTAGTTGACATAGAACTATTAATTCGCTTTACCTGTTTCTTCTAAGATAAAGATATTTAAAACTTCTTTATCAGGATAACTGATTTCAGTAAAACAACAACCGCACGTCGAACCCTCTTTATGCAAAATTTTACCGATAACATCAATTAAAATATCATTGTTTAAGCGAATGGTAAAACTCACTACTTCATCTTTATGTAATTTATCATTGTTAAATGAAACGCCATCAATTGATAGGTCATTGATAGGAATATATTGATCAATTAACCTAACCCAGCTATTTTCAGGATTTTCTAAACGAAAGCTATTTCTTTGACAGGATGAAGTAACCAGATAGAGTTTATCATTGTCTTCATTTTTTTGTTTCCAGAACATTGAATAATCCTTATTCTATATCTAAATAACCGCGTTTTATTGCAGTATCCAATGCCTGCGATGCAGCTATTAATTCATCATATATCATTCTTTTGTCACGTAAAACTCGAACTTCATCTATGCCTATATGTTGACCTTCCAGGCTTAATTGAGTTATGCGGCTAAATTCAAGTAAGTATTCTGCTCGTGCATCAGCAATCATCTGTGTTGATGGTTCAAGGTGTGCGGGCGAAAATTCAGGAAAAAGAGGATTTAAAGTCGTTCTATTTGTGTCTCGTATAAGACGTTCAATTTCCATTAAAAGTCTTTTTTTATCCATTGCTTACCTTCTTATTATCAATTAATTATTAGTAACTTTAGCATTAATAATTTAAAAGTCTAGATATTTTTAAAAAAACAGGCACGCTCTATCTATTTAGTCGTGTTACAATGAAACTAACTTAATATTTTTATAGATTGTATTATTTTATGGCAAAAGAAATAGAAAGAAAATTTTTGGTGGTTAGTGATAACTGGAAAGAAGATGTTAGTAACTCAATTATCTTTAAACAGGGCTATTTTAAGGGTGATAACTTGAGTGCTTCGATTCGAGTCAGAATTGAAGGGGACGTCGCCAAACTAAATATTAAGGGAGCTACGATTGGTATTGTCCGAGATGAGTTTGAATATGATATTCCCATAGAGGAGGCTAATCAGTTATTAAGTTTGTACTGTAAAAAACCTTATATTGAAAAAACAAGATATTACGTTAACTACCAGTCTCATCTTTTTGAAATTGATGAGTTTATTGGCGATAACAAGGGGCTAGTTGTGGCTGAGGTTGAATTGAGTTCAGAAAACGAAAGTATAGATTTGCCTGACTGGGTTGGCGAGGATGTATCCGAACAAACTAAATATTATAATAATAATTTGGTCGAAAATCCTTTTAAACAGTGGTAGTTTTAATCAGTGTAAGTTGTTGAAAAAAATTTACTCTGTTCTTAAACTTCTCAGCTTATCCGGATTAATTGTATTTACGGTTACAGCATGCTTTTCCAATAAGGATAATACAGGGAATGACAATACAGTAAATAAAAATGAAGATAAAATTATTCGTTTTGGCATTTATAATGTTGCGGTAACATTAGACCCACGGTATGCCACAGATGCAATATCTTCCAGAATTAATCGACTAATCTATCAACGCTTAGTCAATTTTGATAAAAATACTCTTGCCATTGCAGCAATTGCTACCTGGAAACAAATAACTCCTAAACATTTTCAATTTAATCTGGTCGGTTCACCTAAGTTTCACCATGGTAAACCTTTATCAATGATTGATGTTAAATCCACCTATGATGATATTTTATATAATAAAAATAAAGTCTCACCTCATCGAAATACCCTCCAGCATATAGAATCAATAAAACTTATTGATAATAAGACGCTTGATTTTCATTTATCCAGAGAAGATAGTCTGTTCCCGACCTTATTAATTCATGGTATTTTGCCTGATGATTTATTAAAGAAGTCGCATCCTTTTAATATTAAGCCGATTGGTAGTGGAGAATTTGAATTTTTATCCTGGCCAAATGATTCAAAAATTATATTAAAACGTTTGAGTGATAATCAACAATTTGAATTTCATAGTGTTAAAGATCCGACCGTAAGAATTCTTAAGTTAATAAAAGGTGAAGTGGATTTAATACAGAATAACTTACCCAGTGAGCAAATTCGGTTTTTAAAGCTTTATGAAGGCTTAAATTATAATCAGATAGAAGGTTCAAATTATGCATACATAGGCATTAACCATCAGGATAAAATACTTTCAAATCTTAAAATCAGACAAGCGATTGCAATGGCAATTGATCGCGATAAGATTATTCAATTTGTTTTGGGAAATGCGGCCATAAAAGCAAATGGCTTTTTCCCTGATTTTCATTGGCTCTCAGGTGAAACCATTAAACAGTTAGATTACAATCCTAAAAAAGCGATGGAAATTATGCAATCTTTAGGTTTTTCTTTAGAAAAACCACTGAAGCTAACTTTTAAGACATCATCTAACCCATTTAGTATCAGAAAGGCTGCAGTTTTTCAGGCTCAATTAGCAAAAGTTGGTATCCAATTAGAAATTAAAAGTTATGATTGGGGGACTTTTTATGGCGATATCAAATCGGGTAAATTCCAGCTATATAGTTTGGAATGGGTAGGGGTGAAAACTCCAGATATTTATCGATATGTCTTTCATAGTGAATCGGTTCCGCCAAAAGGGGCTAATCGTGGACGTTTGATTGATAAGATAGTGGATGAATTGATTGAAAAAGCAGAAAAATCACAACAACTTTCCAGCAAGGAGGCCTTATATAGCGAATTACAAAGAGTATTAACTGAGAAGTTGGCCTATATTTCTTTATGGTATCAATCTAATATCGTTTTTTATCATAACAATATATCCGGTTATGAAATTGCCAATGATGGCTCTTATGATGGTTTAAAAACGATTCAGAAGCAGTGAAGCTATTATAAATTTAACTTATTAATTTATTGTGTTTTAAATTTATTTTTGTAATTTTATTACCTTATAATGGCAGTTAACTTAAAAAAATAGGACATCACAGCTTAGTATAAACAAATCATGCTATACAACTAAATGCTAAATTAAATTTTAGAACATCAAGTTTAGAGATGAGACTGTAAATAAATCAGGGAAGATCAATCAGGATAGGTTTTTTTAAATTCCAGAGTAAACAATTCAACTCGTTCCTTATTAACTCCAAAATCACTAGAACCAATCCTTGATGCAGAGCGGATATGTAACACATCATCTATTCTTATTTCAAAATCATCTACAAACCTAAATATTTTAGATGTGAAGGTTGCATGTATATAGTTGACTCTTTCTTTTTCAATCTCTCCTCCCATACTTAGGATAATATTTTTTGACTGTTTTAATATATCAGTAGCCTTATCTGCTGGGAAAAATAGAGGTTTTGCGTAATGATCTGTATCATCTGAATATTCAGTATTAATACAGTTTAGTTTCTTAGGACATGGCTTTAATTGGTTAGATAATTCATCTATCCCTATTGTTTTGGGCGGAGTTGCAGCAACAACAATAAGAGCTCCAATAAGACATAAAAAAATAAAAGCAGCTTTATACTTATTTAACTTATTACGGTCACCAAATTGTTCTAACATTTTAAATTCTTCCAACTAAACATATAAATATTAACTCAACAAAAGCTGAATATTGTCAATAAACACGTTCATATCTTGTAGTAATCGCCACTAATTTCAATACTCAAACGAGTAAATTCGTATTTAAACATGATATTTTTTTTAGGTACACGACGAGTATGATATAAAACTATCAGTATAATAAAATTCATTTTAGACATGAATATACCTGAAATATGGGTGAGTTACCTTATGGATTCAGGCTAAATGTTGCCCGTTCATTGAAAAACTGTTGGTGATATTAGGGAAAAAGATTCAGAAATATTTAATCCGGCTAGAAAAAATGATTATGTAGTTTGTATTCATGCTCTGGATTTTGGAATATTTGTTATAGGAAATAAAAGCAAGCTCTATTTAGCTTCCCCCCATGTGAAGAAAGGGGGGAAGTAGTTGCATTTTTTATAAATTATTTACCAAGTTTATTTTCAACTTTATATTTCTT
>JADGAU010000072.1 GCA_015231865.1 Gammaproteobacteria bacterium
AACATAAGTATAGGGGAAGTATTCAAGAGACTGTGGAAAAGCCTGAAGAATTTAATATTTTAAAAAATAGCAGGATTTCTTCTAGTCTTAAACTGCTTTTTAATAATGCCGAGTCAATATCTTTTATCAATATAAATGACATAGAGTACCTTGTCTCTCAGGAAGTTGTGCCTGAAACCGGGTGGAGATTGCTTTCATTAATTGAAAAGTCAGTTGTTTTTGCGCCAATTATTAGTTTAAAAGATTTAAGTAATAAAATTGGTATTGCTGCTATCGTTGTTATGATCATATTTTATATTCTGTTTTTTATTTATCTGCTTCATAAATCTACTCGCCTTAGCAGTTTGATTGCAACACCAATTGAACAATTGTCCGAATTAACATTGGATTTAGGTAAAAAACTAAAGTCGCGTCCAATTGAATTAGTCGGTATTGAAGAAATAGATAATTTATTTAAACAATTTAATTTTATGGCTAACGAGCTTGAAATGCGTACCAATGATCTTATTGAAGCGAAAATTGCTGCTGACAAAGCCAATGATGCAAAGAGTCGATTTCTTGCTACTATGAGTCATGAGCTTAGAACACCATTAAATCACATTATGGGATTTGCACAATTACTTAAAGATGGAGATGAAGAATTGTTTTCTGAAGCGGTTCAAAGCATTACCGACTCAGGATACCATTTACTGTCAATTATTAATGAAATTCTTGATTTTTCTAATATTGATAATGATGGCATTCAAATAATAGGCCGGCAGTTCGAAGTGGTTAATTTTACTACCATGCTGTTTAATAATATGAAACGAGAAGCAGATAATAAAGACATTGAATTAAGCTTGATAACCTCACCAGATGTACCTAAAATTATTGTTCATGATGATCTGCGACTAATGCAAATTCTTAAACACCTTGTGCGTAATGCGATTAAGTTTACTGACCCTGGTGGGTATATTAAGTTATACGTTAATTATCAAGATAATCATTTGCATTTTAGTATTGCTGATAGTGGCTGTGGAATTTTACCTGAAAAGCGGACTCTACTGTTTCAGGCTTTTACACAATTGGATGATAGCAATACAAGAAAACATGGTGGTACTGGGATGGGACTGGCATTGTCTAAAAAACTGGTTGATTTAATGAAGGGTGAAATATGGTTTGAATCGGAATATGGCAATGGCAGTACATTTCATGTCAAAATTCCATTTGATAAAGTCCAAACAAATAATCAGACTAATACTTATGCCCCCTTAGTTAATGATGTTAAACCTGAAGAGCTTCAATACGATTATAGTCATGAAATTGAGCCTTTATTGCCACTAATACAAGAATTGTATAATAAACTAAAAAATGATAACCCGGAAAGTTGTAAATTATCCAAACAACTAATTGATAAAAGTAACAATGAAAGCCTAAGCCGATTATTCACAATTATCAGTAAATTAGCCTGTGATTATGCTTTTGAGGATGCTATAGAAAAACTGGAGAAGTTGGCTGAAAATAATTCTTTAAGCGAAATAATTTGTTGAATCTTAACGAAAATGAATAAATTTCTGAAAATTTAGCCAAAACTTTTAACGATAAAGCAACTTAGACCAGTGGTTCTTGTCTTTTAATTGTTGTTTTAGTTTGGTTCTTGGCAATTGAGTAACAACGAGTATGATTACGACTAGCAAGCTCATCTATTTCAGGAACAATTATATTAATACTTTGTTCTTCTTTATATGTTTGCTAGCCGTACTGTAATCTTTTTAATTGCATCTTAGCGATGATTTTAGTGGCAATTTCTTCAATTGATTTGGAAGTAGTATCAATAGTGGCAATATCTTCACGTACATAATATCGATTAATAATATCAACTTCTTTTTGACATTGTTCAATTGACGCATACTGGCTATCCGGACGACGCTCAGCTCGAATTTCACTTAAGCGTTGAGCATCGATTTTTAAACCAAATAATTTATTTTTAAATTGCTGTGCCCAGGCCGGTAATTCAAAACTTTCCATATCTTCATCTGTAATTGGGTAGTTTGCTGCTTTAATACCAAATTGCATAGCCATATATAAAGCAGTGGGTGTCTTACCACTTCGAGAAGCTCCCAGAAGAATAATATCCGCTTGATGATATTGTTTTGGTGATAAGCCATCATCAGTATTAAGGGAAAAATTTACCGCTTCAATTCGGCCATCATAAGATTCTTTATCAGCAATAGAGTGTTTTTTTCCAACCCTAAGTGAAGAGTGCTCATTAAAGCTTTCTTCTAATGGCGCAATAAAGTGTTCAAAAACATCTAATAGCAGGGCATCGGATGTATGCAAAATTGTTTTTATATCATCATGAACAATAGTTGAAATAATAACTGGCCGAGTACCACTTTGCTGCGCTGTGCGATTAATTAACTCAACCGCATCATAAGCTTTTTTACTATTATCTATATAAGGGATTGTTTGCGTCACAAAGGTTTGCAACTCAAATTGAGATAATAGGGTTTGCCCCAGTAACTCGGCAGTAATCCCGGTCTGGTCGGATAAATAGAACACGGTTTGTGTCATTTTAATCTTCACCCATTAAATAACGCCAGGTTTGAACAATTGAATCAGGTGTTAAAGAAATACTCTTAATGCCTTTTTCAACTAACCATAGTGCGAATTCAGGATAGTCGGATGGGCCTTGTCCACAGATCCCAACATATTTATTTTGCTCTCGACAACTTTCAATAACACCCTCAATTAATTTTTTAACAGCAGGATTTTGTTCATAGAACAAATGAGAAACAAGACCAGAGTCACGATCAAGTCCAAGACTCAGTTGAGTTAAGTCATTAGAGCCGATTGAGAAACCATCAAAAAACTGTAAAAATTCTTTAGCTAATATAGCATTTGAAGGAACTTCACACATCATAACGACTTTAAGTCCGTTATCACCTCGTACCAGCCCATTTTCACCTAGCATTTCAATAATTTTTTCAGCTTCTTCTAATGTCCGTACAAAAGGAACCATAATGGTTAGATTAATAAGGCCCATTTCATCACGAACTTTCTTTAATGCCTGACACTCAAGATCAAAGCAATCCCTAAAGTCTTCAGAGATATATCGTGATGCACCTCTAAATCCAATCATTGGATTTTCTTCATCTGGTTCATAACGCTTACCACCAAGCATATTAGCATATTCGTTTGATTTAAAATCAGACATTCTGACAATCACTTGCTTTGGATAAAAAGCGGCAGTAATCGTACTAATACCTTCAACTAATTTTTCCACATAAAAAGTAACCGGATCTTTATAACCTGCCGTTTTCTTAACAATTTCGGCCTGAATTTCCGGATCTTGCTGATTAAACTCAATTAAGGCTTTAGGGTGGATGCTAATGATATTGTTAATAATAAATTCAAGGCGAGCAAGCCCAACACCATTGTTAGGAATAAATGAAAAATCAAAAGCACGACTTGGGTTCCCGACGTTGATCATCATTTTGTGATCAAGGTTTCTTAAAGGCTTGTTTTCAGAAATTTCAACTTCAAAATCCAGAATTCCTTCATAAACATTCCCCGTATCACCTTCAGCACAAGACACAGTTATCTCTTGTCCTTGCTGAATATCTTCAGAGGCCTGGCCACAACCGACAACTGCAGGAACGCCAAGTTCTCTAGCAATAATTGCTGCATGACAGGTACGACCACCACGATTAGTAACAATCGCTGCTGCCCGTTTCATGACCGGTTCCCAGTCAGGATCGGTCATATCAGTTACCAGAATATCACCTGCCTGTACCAGATTCATTTCACTTAAATCATTAATAATTCGAGCTTTACCGGTACCAATTTTTTTACCAATTGCTCGACCAGTTGTAATGGTAGTACCACTGCCAATCAATTTATAACGTTCAGTTTGTTGTTTATTCGCCCGGCTGGCTACAGTTTCGGGTCTGGCTTGTACTATATACAAATCACCACTTTTATCCATCGCCCATTCAATATCCATTGGTCTTTGGTAATGTTGTTCAATAATGACAGCAACTTTTGCTAATTCCTGCACCTGTTCATCATTAAGGCTAAACTGTTGCTGCTGTACCGGATCGACATTTACGATTTCGGTAGTTATGCCTGCTTGTTCGCTATAAATCATTTTAGTCAGTTTGCTACCCAATTTGCGGCTTAATACCGCATGCTTGTTTTCAGCTAGAATAGGTTTATGCACATAATACTCATCAGGATTAACTGAGCCCTGAACAACTGTTTCACCAAGACCATATGCTGATGTGATAAAAACGACATCCTTAAAACCAGATTCAGTATCAAGGGTAAACATAACACCACTAGCACCCTGGTCACTACTAACCATATGTTGAATACCAGCAGAAAGAGCAACTTCACTATGTTCAAAGTTCTGATGAACACGGTAGGCTATTGCTCTATCATTATAAAGAGAGGCAAATACTTCTTTGATATATTTGAGTACATTATCAAGGCCACGAACATTCAGGAAAGTTTCCTGTTGTCCAGCAAATGAGGCTTCGGGCAAATCTTCTGCTGTAGCTGAAGAGCGAACAGCAACCGATAATTCAGTACTGGATTGTTGTTCCATTGTTGCCCAAGCTGATTTGATATCGGCTAATAAATCATCCTGTAGTGGTGCGTCAATAACCCATTGGCGTATTTTATTACCGGTTACCTGTAAGGCTTTAACATCCTCTACATCAAGATTAGATAGTTCACCATTAATTCGTTGTTCAAGATTATTATGTTGTAAAAATGTTCTAAATGCTTCAGCGGTTGTTGCAAAACCATTAGGAACTTTCACTCCAGCAGAACTTAAGTTGCTAATCATTTCGCCTAATGATGAGTTTTTACCTCCCACCAACTCAACATCATCTTTACCCAACTTTTCAAACCAAATTATATTTGTACTCATAAGCTATCTCTTTAATTAGGGTTAATTTTATGATTCATTAATTTTACGAAACCTTACTACAAGAATTACTATTGCTGCAACGACAATTACCACCACTATTACAACCACCGCCTTCTTCACGGGCAGGGCCAAATTCGGGATGTTGCACGGCTACTTTTCTAGAAAGCTTTTGTACAAATATCCACACCAACAAAGCAGCAAAAATTAAAGATATTGCCACTAGATATTTGGTTAAGATTTCAATCATTACAGGTTCTAAAACGCCTTCATTAAATTATAGGTTAAACTACTTATTGATACTTAATCAACTTTATAAGTATTTTTAGTATTAGTCACTTTAATTATTTTAATCTATTATATTAAAAATTTTAATAGTATAATATGAGATAGAGAAAAAATTTAAGATATTAATATGACTAAAACACCGGCAATTTACTATAAACAAAACCGACTTAAGCAGTTACGTGCATTTTGCCATGTCAGTAGAACTGAAAGTATCAGTGAAGCGGCTGAAAAACTTTTTTTGAGCCAACCAACTGTATCGTTACAAATTCAGGCGTTAGAAAGGGAACTCGATATTGTTTTGTTTGAACGTCGTGGACCAAGAATTAAACTAACACCAGAAGGTAAATTACTTTATGAACTTTCCAATTCATTAGTTGATGGTGTTGATAATTTGCATGAAACCTTTTCTGCTAATTTAGGAAAAATGGAGTCAGGTGAACTTAATATTGCTGCAGGGGAGTCAACAATATTATATATTCTTCCAGAATTTGTTGAGGAGTTTAATCGTCGTTATCCTTTAATTCATTTAAAATTATTAAATGTAACGGGACGAGATGGTATGGCTTTAGTCAGAGAAGATGAAGCCGACTTTGCTGTTGGTTCTATGATTGAAGAACCGGAAGATATTGTCTACAAACCTATTTTTTCTTATAACCCGGTGCTGATTACAGCACTAGACCATCCATTATGTGAAAAAGAAAATATTACTTTAAAAGATATCAGTCCTTATGGGCTGATATTACCGCCCCATCATTTAAGCACCTGGCGAGTAGTTGATATGGCTTTCAGACAACAAAACCTATCTTATCATGTCGCGCTAGAAGCAGGGGGTTGGGAAATTATCAAGAAATATGTAGAGTTGGGTATGGGGGTATCAATTGTTACCGATGTCTGCTTAACGGGTGATGAGAAAATTTGTCGTAAACCTTTGGATGCTTATTTCCCTAAAAGAAGTTATGGTATCGTGTTGAGACGTGGTAAGTTCTTATCTCCACAAGCGAAAAAATTTATTGGTATTATGGATCCAGACTTTTTTAATGATTATAAAGAGAAGGATTAACTTGATGATATAAAATATAAGCCCCATTTTGTAACGCCTTCAAATGAATGCTGGATTAGGGGCTTATTAGAATTCTATCTATTTACAAAACTTCAAGAATAGCAACTAATACCACTGTTAATCCTATACTACTGTGAATAACACCTTTAACCGTTGTCATCGGTCCCTGTTTGCCCATAATTGCATTGAGTTCAAGTAATGCAATGATTGCTAAAACTATATATAAACTGCTACCGATTGTTGTTCCATAGCTATTTGAGGAACCTGAAAAGTGTGGTCCAGCAAGCATACCAAAAGCCATAGGACCAGAGAATAAAGTATTAGTTCGAGAAGCAAGTAAAGCTTTTGCAGCTGCGGCAGGTCCATCGCCTTCGATCATTCCTAATGCAATTTTTTGATTTGGCCAGATAATTAACCAGACATTTAAGAACATTATCGTACCAAGCGTTGAGCCCATAATAATATAGCTATTTAATACTCCCAGTTTAACAACACCAACTAATAAGATTAGTCCGGTAATAAAGGTAAACATTGCTGCCCAACGGAACCACCATAGAGCTTCGGGAGCAAGTTTAGCTTTTGCATCTGCTAAAGCCTCAGGACTTGCAGATTTGAAATATGAACCCTGAATAAAGTTAAAGTAATATAATAATCCCACCCAGGTCAAAGCAAATATTAAATGCGCCCATCGGCTAACAATGCCAATTAACTCCATTGTGTCCATTTTTGTCTCCTAAATTTTTTTGTAAAGAAATTAATATATTATCACTTACTTAAATGCATTAACAGGCTAATCTTGATTATTTTACTAGGGAATAGATAGTTTGTTTTTCTTGTAATCAAAAATGGTTCGCTTTATACTCATTTTTAACATACCGCTGGAATAGATTAGTTAATAACGCAAATGACTTATTCGAACTATCTTTCATCTTAAATATTACATTCTTATATCAATCTAAATTTCTTTATTTTAATGAGTCAACGAAAATTAACTAAGCGTCAGCAAGTACGAATAAAAAAATTTCAGGAACAGAAAAACTCGCGAAAAATTCAGAATGAAAAAACATCGGATGAAAATATTCAATGTATTAATGAAGTAATTTATTCTGGACGGGTGCTTCAAAACTTTGGCAAACGTCTACTGATTCAGGTAAAAAATCAGAATTCTGAAGAATTGGTTAATTGTAGTTTTAGACAAAATTTAGGACAAATTGTTGCTGGAGACGTTGTCTTTTGGCAAAAAATTATTAGTAAAGTAACCAATAAACAAAACAATTTTCAGGGAATTGTCGTTTCTGTTTCAGAAAGGAAATCTCTGCTTTCAAGGCCAGTATTTCAAGGTAAGCATAAGGCAATTGCCGCTAATGTAAATCAGGCATTTATTATTGCAGCGCCCGATGTAATATCAAAAAATATTATCGATAAAATGGTTAATATGAGGTTAATTGATCGTTATTTAGTCATCTGTGAAAACAGTTCAATAAATCCCATTATTATTATTAATAAAATTGATCTGCTTGACGATAAATTATTAGATGAATTAGATAAAAGTTTATCTATCTATAGCAAGTTAAATTATGAAATTATCTTTACTAGCGTTTTAAATGGGACGGGAGTATTATCTCTAAAAAATAAAATGGCTGATAATAATAGTATTTTTGTTGGACAGTCAGGAATGGGTAAGACCTCATTAATCAATTCAATTATTCCCAATGTGAATGCAAAAATTGCAGGTGTTTCTGAAGCATCCGGCAAAGGTAAACATACTACAACATCAGCTCGTTTGTATGATTTAAATGAGGCAGGTATTCATGATGGTTTTATCATTGATTCCCCCGGTATTAGAGAATTAGGTTTATGGAAAATTGATAAGAATCAGGTTCAAATTGGTTTTAAAGAAATAATGGAAACATCATATCAGTGCCAATTTAGAGATTGCACCCATACACATGAACCTGGTTGTGCTGTTCTAGCCGCCATAGAGAATAAGGAAATAAGTAAATCGCGGTTAATTAGTTTTCATCATATATTGGATACTCTTAACTAAATCAGATAAAAATTTAGGCTATTAAACTTATAATATTTAAATAATGAAACCATCAGATAAAACAAAGATTAACCGGTTTTTAAAGCAATTACAGAATCAGAAGCTTCCTGTTTTAGACCGTAGTATTCGAAAGCTTAATGATAATTTAGCCAAAGTTAATACCAACTTTGACATTATTTCTAAAATTATCAACCTAGATCCGATGTGTATTGCAAATTTTCTAGCCTGTGCCAATCAATATAAAGAAAAAGTTGCACCTGAGATCGATGAAGAATTACAATCGCCTAAACATGCTTCCATGATGCTCGGGCTTGATAATATTGGTACCTGTGTAAACAGACTAAAACCTATTAGTAAGTATGATAACCGGGATGTTGCAGCTAAAATTGAACAATTAGCATATCGTAGCTTACATACTGCTTACCAGGCTGAAGCAATTGCGCGTCTGCTAGGCGACAAACGTCATCAGGATGTTTTTGTAAGTGCATTATTTTCCTCATTACCAGAACTTCTGATTTGGACGGTTAGTCCTAAAAAAGCACAGCAATATGAAACGCTGATTTTTGAAGAGAATCAATTAGCCGAAGATGCACAAATTCAAATATTTGACTTTTACTTTAGAGATTTATTGTTAGAGTTAAGTTTCAGGTGGCATTTTCCAGGCTTATTTGTCGAATCAATAAAAAGAGATGTTATTGATGATGCTTCTAAAAGTTTAATTAGTTTTAAATTAGCAGATAAACTATGCAGACTCGTTGATTTTGGGTGGTACTATCAAGAGGTCGAAGACTTTTATGATTATGCTTCAATTATAACCCATTTTGATAAAAAGCGTTTAAGTAGAATGTTTCATCAAATATCAGTGTTAGTAGCAAATGAAACACTTAATATTTACCAGTACCATTTTCCAGCTCAAAATTTGTTAATGATTCAACAACAAAAGCTTCCCTATTATCCCGTGATAATTTTTGAAGATGAAACAATAGAAGAACCCGTAGTTGAAACAGCAAAAGTTAAAAGAAACAATGTTGAAGCTGTTCGACCAGAAACAAATAATCTCAATATTAATATTGAAAGTGCAGCCAATATACCAACCCTTATACAATTAACTGTTAATGCACTTTATAATATAGAAGGTGTTGAACACATGTTTTTGTTAATGATGGATAATAAACATGAGAACTTACATGTTCGTATAGAAAAAACTAAATTAAATAAATCTTTATTGAATCACATCATTCCAATTAAATCAGAACAAAACATTTTTTCTAAATTAATGGAAAAACCTCAAATGATATACTTTACTGAGGATTTACTTTCAAAAACTATCTCACTAATGACGAATTCGGTTACTGATATTATTCCATTTAAGGCATTTAGTGCCACGTCTTTTTACCATAAGGCGAAACCTATTGGCGCTTTTTGTATTACAAGTGGGCAAGGTATTACTGAAAAAATGAATAAGCAATTTAGAAGTATCATGTTGAAGTTTGACCAGCACCTAACCCGCATATCATAATCACTTAATTAAACAATTCAAATTATCAGAGGTTTTGAATGAGTAAGGAATCACTCTATAAGGTTCAATTTCATAATAAAGGTGAGTTTTATGAAATTTATGCTAAAAATATTTTTCAAAGTGATATCTTTGGCTTTATCGGAATTGAAAACGTTGTCTTTGGCAGTCAGTCTTCGATAGTTGTTGATCCAAGTGAAGAGAAGTTAAAAAGTGAATTTGAAGGTGTTAAAAAAAGCTACATACCAATGCATTCTATTATTAGAATTGATGAAGTTGAAAAGCCAGGAAAAGCTAAAATCAGTGATGCTACAAATAAAGTAATGCCATTTCCAAATAATTCTTATTCAACACCAATAAAACAAGACTAATTTACACAAGGTCCAATAAATGAAAACTTTGTCAAATGTTCCTAGAAAACCCGTAATTTTGATTATTCTTGATGGTTTTGGTGTCAATCCATCAAAGGCTAATAATGCAGTTGCCATTGCAAAAACACCAAAACTGGATAAGTATTTTTCTAAAAATCCTCATACGACTATTCAAGCATCAGGAACTGCATGCGGTTTACCTGATGGCCAGATGGGAAATTCTGAAGTTGGTCACTTAACATTGGGTTGTGGCGGTATTATTCGTCAAAACCTGGTAATAATTGATAATGCAATATCTGATGGTTCTTTTAATAAAAATACCGTATTACTGGAATCTATCGAACAGGCTAAAGAAAAAAACAATGGTATTCATTTAGTTGGTCTGATTTCTGATGGCGGGGTACATAGTCATATTAGTCATACACTTGCCTTGATAAATTTATGTCGCCAAAATGGGGTTTATGTTTATTTACATATGATTACTGATGGTCGCGATACCGCTCCACGTTCGGCTAAAAAATATTTAAAATTAATTGAACATGCAATGCCATCAGAAGTTGGCTGTATTAGTTCTGTTAGTGGTCGTTATTATGCCATGGATAGGGATAATCGTTGGGAAAGAATTGAACTTGCCTGGCAATGTATGGTTAATGGAAAAGGCAGAACTGCTGATACTGCGGGGGAGGCCATTGATTTGGCCTATGAGGCTGGTGAAGATGATGAATTCATTATTCCAACTTATATTAAAGGCAATAGCCTTCTTAACAAACAGGCAACGGTTATCTTTACTAATTTTAGAAAAGATCGTCCAAGGCAATTGATTGCATCTTTGTTTAAAGATGATTTTGAACATTTTAATCGGGGTAAATATAAGCCAGGACATATTACCAGCTTTACTGAATATGATGAATGGTTCCAGATTCCATATGCTTTTGAACTTGATAAACCATTAACAAATTTATCAGAAGTTATTTCTAATGCAGGTATTTCCCAGCTGCATTGTGCAGAAACAGAAAAATATGCACATGTCACTTTCTTTTTTAATGGTGGAAAAGGAGAAGCCTACTCTAATGAAGAACGTTTATTGATTGAGTCTCCAAAAGTGGCAACTTATGATTTAAAACCCGAAATGAGTGCATCTGAGGTTTCAAGTCAGGTAATTAGTGCAATAAAGGAAGAAAAGTATGGTTTTATTGTGGTCAATTTTGCCAATGGCGATATGGTAGGACATACCGCGGTCATAGATTCTGTTATTCAGGCTGTAGAAGTGTTAGATAAAGAAGTTGGAAAGGTTATTAAGGCTGCCCGTAAGTATCAATATTCTGTTGTTTTAACAGCAGATCATGGAAATTGTGATGAAATGGTTGATCCTTTGACTGGGGAACCCCATACTCAACATACAGTCTATCCAGTTCCATGTTTGGTTATTGATGATTTTCAATGGCGATTGTCATCAAGTGGTGGTTTACAGAATATAGCGCCAACCGTATTACAATTAATGGGACTGACTAAACCGATAGAAATGCATGGTAAATCCTTATTATTAGGTTAACAGAATTGGAAAAAATAAGTGGCTAGAATAAGTAAAAAATGGTGGGGTAATAAAGAAAAGTCAATAGAAGATAATGCTTCGGCAATTGCTTTTATTGCCTGGCGTGCAGCACAAGAAGTATTACTTAATCTGGAAAACTCAGATTTTCAAACCGATACCTTAAAACAAAGAATGGATGTTATTCAGGAATTATTGTTTTTCCTAACCCATATTGCCGATCGTTGGAGTTATGGTAATTTGGATGATGAAAAACGTCAGACATTTATTATTTCAATGGCAAAAAATAATGCCAGAACACTGCAGTCAAGTATGGAAGATATTGATGGTGTAAAGGATTATAAACAAAATTACTTTGATTTATTAAACCAGCGACTTAGTGATTATTCTGAATTACCCTATGATGGTGACAAAGAAGATTCCAGTTTTCAGATGCGAGCTTATTTAGGTGCCTGCATTGCTGAGGTAATGGGAGATAGAAATAATAAATGGATTCAGGATCAAGTGGTAGAAATTGAAGGTTTTACTGCTACCGACATTCTTAAAAAAGGCTTTATGAGTTTAATGAAGCCCGCTTTTAATGCTTAAAACCAGTCTGAAGTCACTAGTTGATAGTCATAATTCAATTACACTTTAGGCTAACGACTTTATTTATACTTTAAATTTACTAACCAGGGTATCAAGCGTTTGAGCAACTTTATTAATTTCTTTACTTGAATCATCAGTCTTATAGGCATTGGTCTGAGTTGATGACGCATTTGCTGTTAATTGCAGCATATTTTTGTAAATGGCATCGACGATAAAGCTTTTCTCTTCAGTCGCTTTTACAATTTTAGCATTCATTTCACGAATTTCTTTGGTTGCCTGGTTAATTTCATCCAGAGCTACTTTTGCTCCCTGACCAATTTCAGTAGTTGATTTAACTACCTCATCACTTTTAACCATTTTATTAACCGCAATGGCTGAGTTTTGTTCTAGCTTTTCAATAATATTATTAATTTCAAGCGTTGCTTCTTGTGTACGTTGGGCAAGTGTTCTTACCTCATCGGCAACAACAGCAAATCCACGTCCTTGTTCACCCGCCCTTGCTGCTTCAATCGCTGCATTAAGTGCTAGTAGATTAGTTTGCTCAGAAATACCACTAATAACCTGCAGCATCGTCGCAATACTATTACTGTCTTCGACTAATAACCTTAAGGCTTCTTCTGCATCGGCAACACTTAAAAGAACCGAATTTAATTGATCGGCAACCTGTTTAGTAATATCACTACCATTTTGTGAATCCTTGTAGGCAATATCAGCACTTTTATCAGCGCTTTTAGCACTATCATAAACAGATTCTGAAGCAGCAGATAGGTTTTGTAAAACTTCACCGATAATGTCAATTTGAGCATTTTGGGCATTAACATCATCTAAAGTACTATGAGTAATAGCAGTCAATTGTGATGCTGATGTATCTAATTGCTTACTTGAATTTAAAATTTCTTGAATAATTTTTTGGAAATCAATGAGTAATGTGTTAAATACACTGGCAGTTCTTCCCAGTTCATCATCACTAACAACATTAATTCTTTGTCGTAAATCTTTCTTTTCATCAATGATATAGATAGTTCTTCTAAATTCACTTAATGGGTTGATAATAAATTGTTTTATTAAAAGATAGATTGTGATAATACCAATAATAAAAATAATTAAAGAAGTAATGAGGCTGGTCCAGAATGTTTTGCTTATATGGGCTTTTTCTTCTTTCATGGAATATGTGATACGTATTGCACCAATTACTGTACCTTCAGGTACTTGGTGACATGAGATACAATTGACCCCATTGTAATTCTTACTGGCTTTAAAAGGTTTAATCACTAATAGGTGAGGTTGGCCATTAGTTTCAATCCATTCATTGACTTGTTCACCCTTAATGGCACGACGATCGTACTCGTCAATTTGCTTATGTTCAGGATCATCACTTTTAATCAAGTGTCCTTGTCCATGCAGTACTCTTACTTCTTCAACATTAGGTATTTGTAAAATTTTATTGATTAGAATTTTTCTATTAGCGATGGTACCTGTAAGCATCATCGTATTTAAACTATCAAATAGGTTAGTGGCGATACTTTGGGTTTTATCTAAGACATTCTTTTGGGCAACAATATTCTGGTTATTCAAAAAGTACCAGGTAGAAATAGCTATCGAGACAAAAAATATTAACGAGATTGGTAATATTAATTTAGTACCTAAAGAGATAGTAATTTTTTTATTATTCATCTGAAAGACCTGATCGTTGATGCTTTTTTTAACGGCAGACACGTTAAAATCTTTAAGTAATGCCACTAAAATCTTAATATTAATTTAAAAATTAAAATTAGGAGGGAATGTTTTATATTAATTCAGATATTAAACAATAAATTATTTAATGATGAAATATCTATTAGTAGGATAATTGAAAACCAGATTGTATAAAATAGAGTGTTTAAAAACAGGTTTTAAAGATTGTATAAATTTATGATTGGTTAAAGCAAAGAATAAAAAAAACCAGGGCTTTAAAATAAAGCTCTGGTTTTTTTAATAAATTAATAAAATATAATTAAGCAGGTGTTACTTGAGTCGCTTGCAAACCTTTTGGACCTGTCTCTACATCATAATTAACTTTTTGACCTTCAGCTAAAGTTTTAAAACCATCGCCTGCAATTGCACTAAAATGCACAAAAACATCAGCCGAACCATCACTTGGTGAAATAAATCCAAAACCTTTTGACTCATTAAACCATTTTACTGTACCAGTACTCATTTATTTATTCCTTTAAATTTCATATAACTTTTGCTAACTAAAAGTTAGCAGATAAAACTAATAATAGTTTCAGTTGGAAAAAACCAAACTGAAGCTACTTCAAACGCATGCAGTAAAACGTAGTAGATGTTCAAAGATATTCCGAAAGTAATGTTTAGCGGTGTTCTGAGAAAGCCAATAGTTATGTTTTGCAAGCTACTTGCTACTATAACTTATTATTTATATGTTTGTATACCTTAAATGATAGATTTTATTGATTTTTTTAATTTTTGCATGTTTTATAAGTATTTTTAATTAACTTTAAATGAAACAATCAGAGCAAATTACATGGTAAAACTTAATGTCAAGATAAATTTTTAAGACTCTGCTCCATTTAAGTGTTGCTGATTGTAGAATTTATTACTAACAAGTGACTTCCAAGCACCAAAATTTGGCTCTACGAAGGGGATAAGCGGGTATTATTATGAAGTTTCATCAACACTTAAAGACAAAAGAGACAATTTAAAGTAATTAGAAAAGATGATAAATATAGAGGTTTACCTATAATTGCACATGTTTTTACTTTAATATGAAGAAGATATCAATAAAGCTATCAACTCAGATATGAATGGCCTGTTAGTAAAGCATTCTAAGAACATGTGTTATATGAAAAAATGACATATTTGGTTAGGATCTGCTGGTCTTTCATCTAATTTAATAATTTTTGAAAATTTTAGCGATATCTTCGTTATTTTTTATTACCCAGGGTTGAGAATAGTAAATTTAGAATATTGGGGAGAATTACATTGAATTCATCATTATATGCCATTATTAGCCTGTTTCTAATTTTTATTTTCTCAAATACAGCTTTGGCTGCACGCGGTTGTACTGCAGGTGACTGCGATAATGGCGTTGGTGCCTATATATACAAAAATGGTAATAAATATGAAGGAAGTTGGAAAAATGGTATCAAACATGGTTACGGTAAATATTTTTACTTAAATGGAGCTAAATATTCGGGTAACTGGCTCGATGGTAAAAAGCATGGCTATGGAGAATACCTATTTGCCAATGGAGATAAGTATTTAGGGGATTGGGAAAATAATAAACGTCAAGGTTATGGTGAGTTTTATTATTCTAATCATGTTATATCTCTTTATTCTGGCGATTGGAACAAAGGGAAAAGAGAAGGTTATGGGGTGCTCATTTTTTCTGATGGCAGTAAATATTATTCAAATTTCAAAAATAATGAAAAGGTTGGTAATGGTGTTTTAGTCAAACTAAATGGCACCATCCTGCCAATGCAATATGATCCTGATGGCAAACGTTTACATAACTCCTATATCCAGAAAATTATTAAACAAGCGAAGGATTGGGAAGTAACAAGAAAACAGTTTAAAGAAAAAACCA
>JADGAU010000073.1 GCA_015231865.1 Gammaproteobacteria bacterium
AATTATAATCTTGCATCTCTGCCATTTGAATTTCTCCAAAAAAAATTTTAAATAGTTACTTTCTAAATATGCTAGTATCTGACCACTAAGACTTAGTGGTCAGAAAAAAAACAGCTTACTTATGGCTAACGTCTAACTTATCAACTGTATCAAATTCAAACTTGATTTCTTTCCAAGTTTCCATAGCAGCACCTAGTTCTGGGCTTGACTTAGCAGCGTTAGTAAGGATGTCCTTACCTTCTTTCTCTAATTCACGTCCCTGGTTACGTGCTTCAACACAAGCTTCAACAGCAACACGGTTTGCAGCAGCACCAGCAGCATTACCCCAAGGGTGACCTAATGTACCACCACCAAACTGAAGTACTGAGTCATCACCAAAGATGTTAACTAGTGCAGGCATGTGCCATACATGGATACCACCAGATGCAACTGGGATAACACCAGGCATAGAACCCCAATCCTGATCGAAGAATAAACCACGTGAACGATCTTCTTTAACATAAGAATCACGCATTGTGTCGATCCAACCTAGAGTTGCTTCACGGTCACCTTCAAGCTTACCAACAACAGTACCTGAATGCAGGTGATCACCACCAGATAAACGTAATACTTTAGTTAGTACACGGAAGTGAATACCGTGGTGTGGGTTACGGTCAAGTACCGCATGCATCGCACGGTGAATGTGTAATAACATTCCGTTATCCTGACACCATTGCGCTAATTGAGTATTTGCAGAAAGACCACCAGTTAAGTAGTCATGCATAATGATAGGTGCGCCAATTTCTTTAGCATATTCAGCACGACGCATCATTTCGTCAGAAGTAGGAGCAGTTACGTTTAAGTAGTGACCCTTACGTTCGCCAGTTTCAGCTTCAGCTTTATGGATAGCTTCCATTACGAAGTCAAAACGGTGTCTCCAACGCATGAATGGCTGAGAGTTAACGTTTTCATCATCCTTAGTGAAGTCAAGACCACCACGTAGACCTTCATAACATGCACGGCCATAGTTCTTAGCAGATAGACCTAACTTAGGCTTAATAGTACAACCTAACATTGGACGACCATACTTGTTTAAGATGTCACGCTCTACCTGGATACCCTGAGGTGGTCCATTACAAGTCATAACATAAGCAACAGGGAAACGGATGTCTTCTAAACGTAATGCACGTAAAGCTTTAAATCCAAATACATTACCAACTAATGAAGTAAGAACGTTTACAACAGAACCTTCTTCAAATAAATCAATTGGGTAAGCAACAAAAGCATAGAAACAAGTATCATCACCTGGTACGTCTTCGATTGCATAAGCACGACCTTTATAGTAGTCAAGGTCAGTTAATAAGTCAGTCCATACCGTTGTCCAGGTACCTGTTGAAGATTCAGCAGCAACCGCAGCAGCAACTTCTTCACGAGGAACACCATCTTGAGGTGTAATTTTAAAACATGCTAGAATATCTGTATCTTTTGGCGTGTATTCAGGCATCCAATACGTTTCGCGGTACTCTTTTACACCAGCGTCATAAACTTTAGCCATACTAAGGTCTCCGTTTTAATTAAAAAATTATTTGTTCAATTTTGATGCATATTTAACTAATGCTGTTCAAAATCAGTGCAAGCATCATACGTAATATTATCAATAAAACAAAATAGTTTATTGTTATCGTGTAAATAGACTATAATCTATGATTACTTAGATTATAGTCTATATTAGAGATTAGTGTTTTTTTAATTAACCTTTAAATCAACTACTTAAAATATACTTATTATGAATAATGATTTTTTAATTCGCCATGCAACCTTAAGACAATTACAACTTTTGGTCACTGTTGCATACTCACAAAGCTATACTAGAGCTGCCGAAAATTTACATGTTTCTCAGCCTACTGTATCTATTCAGATTCAAAAACTCAGCGATGCCATTGGTATGCCACTGTTTGACTGTGTTGGAAAAAAGCTTTATTTGACTTCTGTTGGCGAAAAAGTGCTCGAGGTTGCCGAAGATATCTTAGATAGCCTGGGTCAGCTGAGTAACGACATCATTGAATTAAAAGGTGAAGTGCAGGGCGACTTAAAAATAGCTTCAGTAACTAACTCTAAATACTTTATGCCTAGGCTTCTTGGTGTGTTTTTACAAAAATATCCCAAAGTCCAGCCTTATCTTAAAGTCACTAACCGAGCCAGAGTTCTGGAAAGAATGCTTCATAATGAGGATGATTTATATATCATTGGACAGGTTCCGAAGGAGATTGATGTTCATATTGAAGACTTTCTTGAAAACACACTTGTCTTTGTTGCATACCCTGAACATCCACTTGCCTATAAAAAAGCTATTAGTCTTAATAAAATTTGCCAGGAACGTTTATTGATGCGTGAAACTGGCTCTGGTACCAGAAAAGTACTTGATGAAGTATTTAAACAACATAAACTAGATGCTAATATTTATATGGATTTAGGCAGTAGCGAAGCAATTAAACAGGCGGTAATGGCTGGACTGGGTATTTCTGTTTTATCTCTCAATAATCTGCAATTAGAAATTGACAGTGGACACCTGGTGATACTGGATGTAAAAGAATTCCCGGTAAAACGTGCCTGGAATATTGTTTATTATAAAAACAAAAAACTATCACTAGTGGCACGTACTTTTTTAGAATTTATGCTTTCTGAAGGAAGGGATATTCTACGTTAATTTTCAATCTTTATTAAATACACTAAGACCCTCTGTCCCTGAAATAAAAGCGGACTCTGTTAAAATATTAGAGGTTAAAGAATTCCCTATATTACAATAATGGTTTTTAGTTGAAAATGAACATATAAGATTAAGCTCTATCGCCAAAGCCTTTAAAGAATTTTTTACTAGAATTTGCAGAACATGCCAGTGTGCCAAACCAAATTTAATAACATTCTAAAAAAATGTTATAATCACGACTTAAATGCGCCCGTAGCTCAGTTGGATAGAGTACAGCCCTCCGAAGGCTGGGGTCGTGGATTCGAATTCCGCCGGGCGCGCCACCCTTAATACATTAAAGTAAATGGAACATTAGATTCAATTACTATCATCATTAAGCTGGACTGAGTTACAGACTGTTACAGGCTATAATTAATAAAACAATAATTTAAGGATAAGAAATGATCGAACTTTTTACTTGGTTGGGTATATTGTTTTGTGTTTCCCAGTCAGCGATGTTTTCAGGACTTAACCTGGCATTTTTCAGTATCAGCAAGATGCAGCTAGAAATTGAAAGTTCTCATGAAAACCTTGCAGCAGCACAAGTATTGAAAATGCGCGAGGATAGTAATTTTCTTTTGACTACTATCTTGTGGGGAAATGTTGGGATTAATGTATTACTGACATTACTATCAAACTCGGTAATGACAGGAATCATTGCCTTTTTGTTCTCCACTTTTGTGATTACACTTTTTGGTGAAATAGGGCCTCAGGCTTATTTTTCACGTAATGCACTTCGGATGGCATCCATTCTTTCCCCTATTCTTAGATTTTATCAGCTACTATTATACCCATTGGCCAAACCTTCAGCGAAAATATTGGATTTATGGCTCGGTAAAGAGTCAATCGAATTTTTTAGGGAAAAACAAATTGAAGAAATGATCCATATGCATATACAAGAACATAGCTCAGATATCACTCATGTAGAAGGTAAAGGAGCTTTGAATTTCCTGGCAATTGATGATTTACAGGTTGCTCACGAAGGAGAACTAGTAGAACCAATGAGCATTATTGAAATGGAGTTTGAAGGAAATCAGCCAGTTTTCCCAGAAATTACAGCCTCAATTGAAGATTCTTTTTTGCGTCAGATCCATGCTTCAAAAAAACCATGGATTATCATTACCGACAAAAATGGCCTAGCCCGTCAGGTTATAAATGCTGATGAATTTTTACACTCAGCATTATTTGAATTTGACAGTTTCACACCTATGGACTTTTGTCATCGACCTGTTATTGTTTCTAATCTGGAAACAACGTTGGGAGATGCTATACTTAGCTTACAGGTAAATGCAGAACATAGTGAAGATGATGTCATTGATCAGGATATTATTTTGATTTGGGGTAAACAACGACGAATTATTACCGGCGCAGATATTCTTGGTCGACTCTTACGAGGTATTGCTGCAAAGTAGCAGAGATTATAATATCATGCATGTAGATCCTATTATTCCACCACTTGTTGGCATTGTAACCATTGTCTTAGCACTTGGTTTATTATTTCAACTTTTCCGACAACCTCAATTAGTTGCCTATATCGTCGCCGGTATTTTATTGGGGCCTCAGGGAATTGGTATCATTGAAGATCCAAAACTTATTGAGCATTTAGGTGCATTAGGCGTTACCCTATTGCTTTTTTTTATTGGTATGGAAGTGTCACCTTCACACTTAATTCGTGGCTGGCGAATCGCCACATTTGGCACTTTATTACAAATTATTATCAGTGTTGCCACTATTTGGTTTATCGGCCAGAGTCTGGACTGGTCACTGTCGCGAATTATCCTGTTGGGCTTTGTTATCAGTTTATCCAGTACCGCAGTGGTCCTGAAATTATTAAAAGATAGAAACGAATTAAACACTAAAGCAGGACAAAATGTTTTGCTCATTTTACTTGCTCAGGATCTGGCTGTTGTCCCTATGCTGATTATTGTCTCTTTGTTTAGCTCGGAAACACCTGACAATATTTTAATTCTAAAACAAGTTTTAGGAGGCTTATTCATTATCGGCTTTGCTGCCTGGATAATTCGTTCTACACATATAAAGCTGCCTTTTTCAAAAACCATTAAACGAGACCATGAGGTACAACTTTTTGCCGCACTACTCATTTGTTTTGGTTTTGCATTTATAACCGGAATTTTAGGATTATCTGCTGCATTAGGCGCTTTTGTTGCCGGCTTATTTATTGCTCAAGCCAAGGAAACAGACTGGGTTCACCACGCCTTGGAGCCTATGCGCATCATCTTTGTGGCATTGTTATTTGTCTCCATGGGCATGCTGATTGATATTAGTTTTGTGCAAAAGAATATGTTTTTGCTCATGGCTTTATTGCTTGGTGTATTAATTACCAATACCTTTATTAATGCGATAATTTTGAAGCTCTTAGGGGATACCTGGGGAAATAGCATTTATTCAGGTGCTTTATTATCACAAATTGGTGAATTTAGCTTTGTATTGGCTTCGGTTGGCTTTCAAATAGGATTAATCAATGATTTTTCTTATCAGGCCACTATTGCACTTATTGCATTAAGTTTGTTAATCAGTCCAATGTGGATTCAAATGTCAAAAGCATTGCTATCACCTCACTTAAAAGATAATACCGAAAATACCTAGAACCATTTTTTCTTTCTTAAAACCCAAACAAGTAATAGTGCTAGTGCTAACATTATAATCGCAACCAGGGAAAAGCCCCAGAGTGTTTTTATTAATGGCATATTTTCGAAGTTCATGCCAAAAATTGCTGCGATTAAATTTAATGGAAGAAAAATAGCGGATAAGGCAGCAATCAACTGCATCACCTTATTCGTGCTTTGACTGACTGAGGCAAAATAAATATTATTTAAAGAATCCAGATCCGAACGTATGGCATCAGCTAGTCGCTCAATACGTGCAAAATGATTATCCAAATCGTTAAATGAAACCTGGTGCATACTATCAAATGTCAAGTGTGTTTCAGTACGCCAGTTAGCTAGTACATCTCTTTGTAATTCCAGATTAATTTTAAGCCATCGTAAACTGGATTTCGCCTTTAACAAAACTTGCCAGTCATTGAAAGGATCATTGGGATCAATGAGACGCTGCTGCCATATTTGTAATTGATTATTTAATGGTTCGCGTAATTCGAGATAAGAACTACCAATAAGGTTTAATAACACATGTAATAAAGTCTGGAAATCTCTGGGTGTTCCTGTTTTTTTTACCTGCCACTTATGATGCTGTTTGGTTAATGTTTTATCTTCTATATGATGAAAAGTAATCAATGTATTATTAATTAAAATAAAGCTTGTTGATCGTGTTTGCGGTGTAATTATGTCATAACGCTGATCAATTGTTCTAAAAATAATAATCTCATACTCATCGATAATTTCATAAATAGGAGGGTGAATTTGATTATTAATATCTAATATATGCTGTTCATGAATCACCGTTTTAAGAACTTGTGGTAGTTCATCACGAGTAATAATTCCCTCTAAAGCAACATCAATCCAATAAAACGATGTCTGCTGTTCATTAGCAAGTGTGGCCCTATCAATAAATGAAAGTGTTTCCATAAAAATACCTTTAACTATATTTTTTTAATTAGAAACAACATTATAATACGATTTTATTATTTTCATATAAAGGCAAGCAAAACCATGCATGGTATTGAAGCATCCATAGAGTTACAAATGAGCTTATTGTTGTTTGTATCATTACTAGGTTATCTTATTGCAGTCTGGTTGAACCAGTCGGCTGTTATTGGATCAATCCTACTTGGCATCATAATTGGCCCTTCCTTACTTAACTGGATTAGTTATACCTCTTTTGTTTCTAATATTGCTCATTTAGGCGCAATTATTCTTTTATTTGTAGTTGGGCTAGAATTTCGTATGTCAGCTATTGCCCAATGGAGAAATTTCTGGATAGCACTGGCTGGTGTAATTATTCCCTGGTTTTCCGGTTGGTCACTGGCACTGGCTTTTGGCTTTCAAGGTAATGCGGCAATATTTATAGGTACTGCGTTGACAGCAACTTCAATTGCGATTACTGCTAATGTTTTACACGAGCAAGGACTACTAAAAAGCGAAATAGCCAGTGTCATAATTGGTGCTGCAGTAATTGATGATATATTATCATTATTAATTTTATCTTTAACAGAACAATTGGGACATGGTACTTTATCAGCATCAACAACAGCATTACTGGCATTTAAGGCTGTTGGATTTATAATTGTCGGTGTTTTTGTTGGTAAAAAAATATTTATCGAGTCCTTAATCAAGCTTGAAAAAACCCGCTTAGTCGAAAAATACCCGGAATTTATTTTTGTATTAATTATGATGGTTGCTTTTCTTTATGCAATGATCGCTTCTCTGGCAGGACTTTCTGCAATAGTCGGAGCTTTTTTAGCAGGTGTTATTTTAGAAGGCGTTAAACTCAAAAATACCCATATCTTTCATGATGGAGCTAATTACCTGAGAATAATTTTCGCGGCAATATTTTTTGTCTCTCTGGGAATTCTGGCAGATTTAAAACAACTGGATGTAAATACGGTTATCTTTATTATCGTCCTATCTATTATTGCTTTTTTAAGTAAATTTGTAGGTTGTGGATTAGTAGCAAAATTACAGAAAATGGATTGGCGCTCTTCATTTGCTGTTGGTGTTGGTATGTCTCCTAGAGGCGAGGTCGCCATGATTGTGGCATTAATCGGTTTAAAACAAGAAATTATTGGCCAGAAAACCTATGTTTCTCTTGTTCTAATGTCCATATTAACCACCTTAATTGTTCCACTATTATTAAAAAAATTATTAAAAAATAGTGTACAATCTGATCGCTAGTGCATATTGTCTTTGTCAATATAGGGATATTTACTATGCCCATGCTGAGTTTTTGGGCAAAATAAAGTATCGCCTGCCCCTCAGCCTATAAAATTTTCCCCTTATTACCCGTGATATTTGGAAATGCAGCGAGGCTTTTTTAAATTTTGATGATTGAGCATAGACAAACTATGTGATTCAGGGCCCCCTGAAAATGACTAAGTTGACTTTAACCTAGAAAACGCAGTAGTCATCAGCATTTAAGGCTTCTACTAAATACAGGCTAAGTTATTAACAATTTTTGTGGATAACTTTGTGAATAACTTATTAATTTAATGCTAAACCCGCACAGCAATTAAGAAAGATTTAGATTGATTACAATTTATACAGTCGATTTAATTTAAATTATTTTTATTAAAAATTCAATAAGATATAAAATATTTTCATATTGGCTATTGACCAAACAGATATAAAAGCATCTTCTAATATAAGCGCTTTGTCATAAAATCTTATGTTGTGAGTAAATCAATAAGTTAAATGATTAATATGAGAAATAATATAGAAATAATCATTAAGTAGAAGTCTAATGTGCAGCTAGAATTTTCTTCTTTGCTCATCTTTAGCGATTTCCTGTAGGTAAGCCATTAACTCTTGCTTTAGTCCATAAGAGTCAATAAAGTCTTCCATTAATTTTACTTTTTTAGAGTCATCCCAGTCATATATATTGTTAAGATTTTGATTATCGGCTTTTACTCTTTTGCTAACTTGATATTTTAATTCTATTTCTTTTGTAGTTAGCATAATCAAATCATTTATTTTTACCTGTTGAGGCCAGTTCGCATACGGACAACTATCATTGTTGCAAAAACCATTAAGATTAATGCTATGGCCACACCTTTTACACACTGTATCTGAAGACATTGGAAATAAGTAATTGCTATCAAAATAATTAATAAAGCTATATTATAATTCAATAATATATTAATTAATCATTAATTATTTTAATGCTTAATATTGTTAAAATTGTTCGCTATACTTAGACTGTTACACATATGAAAGATTAACAGACCATAGCTTTAATAAATTAACCTCAACTTCGAATAAGCGACAATAGTTATAATAGACAAGGTGTTGATTTAATTAATGTAAGCCCTGGAATACTGGTAATAATGTACGTCAGAGTTAATAATTATCGACATACTTCTAATAATTGGAAAAATAGTAAAATGCAAACAAGCAATCAAACAATTCGAATGAGTGAATTACCGGGTATTGACCTTGCACGCGGATTAATAACAACGCAACAAAACCATGGTTTATATATTCGTTTAATGAATAAATTTTATGATAAGCAACAAACTTTTAGCCTCGATTTTGAAACCGCACTTGCACAGGATGTTACAGATGCCGAAAGAACGGCACATTCTCTTAAAGGGAATGCCGGTAATTTAGGTATGAATCAATTGTTTGAAACAGCTAAAGCATTAGAATTTGCATGTAAAGATAACGATCAAAATGCCATCACCGTTGCATTAAAAACAGTCCAGGACGATTTAGAAATTGTTTTATCAAGTATTGAAACATTAAACAAAGGTTTGGTAGATAATTCAGAACAAAGCAATACCAACTCCGAAATAACTAGTTCTAATACAAAAACAGTAGATAAAGTTTCACTCGAGCCTCTTTTACAAGAATTTTATCAACTATTAACAAGTAATAATATTAAATCAAGTAGCCAGTTACAGAAAATTAAGCCGCTTATACTAAATACTGAATTTGCACAGGCTTTTACTGATATAGAAAACCATATTGACGATTATGATTTTGCTGAAGCTGCTGATGTTTTAAAAACGGTTTCCAGCGCTTTGAGTATTTCATTATAATTCTGATCATCAGCAATACTTATAGTAATTAATCAGACAGATACATAAGCTGACTTATGTATTCATTAACTCCCCCTCTTTACCGTCAAGCGGCACCGAGGTAGCAAAGAGACGCTATGGCCTATTGATCTTCTGTAATGACTAAACTCTAAGAAAAGAACTTTTCTACAGTTTTGTCCTGTAATTTAGCACCACTATATTGAGCACGTTGTACTAATTCCCAATAATAGCGATAGGTTGCTCTGTCATGAAGCTCGCCCGCGTATTGGATTGGCCCCCAATTAGTCTCTTGTGCTAATAATAATATATTTTGAGCATCTTCCAGTTCTGAGAAATCCGGCTTCATGGCATCAACAATACTTTGAATTTGTGTTGGGTAAATACTCCACATCCGCATAAAACCAAATTCATTGCGGGCACGATAGGCATCATCATAGGTTTGATACGGGTTTTTAAGATCCAAGGTGACATTATGTGCCGGAATAACATAATTTGATAATGCTGCCTGAGTAATTTCTGCTTTTGCTCTTGCCAGTAATTTATGATCAAACTGTCCGGGGCTTCTCATGCAGGATGCTGGGATAGCGCCTTGATAGCCACTGACAAAATCCATTAAGCCAAAGTCTAAAACTTGTAACCAGGGTAGCGTTGCCAGTTTTTTAACTTCGTTTAAAGCGCCATGCGTTTCAATCAGCACATGAATTGGTATTTCTCTTTCAATATTAGCTTTTTTGGCAGCTGCCTGAATATATTGGACCATTTCAAGTGCATTTTCATAGTTTTCAGTTTTAGGAATCGTAAGATAGCTTAATTTTTCTCCCGCACCTGGTACTAAAATATCAATATCCTGTTTCCAGTCGGGGTGACTATAATCATGGATTCTGGCACCGGCCATTTTATATTTATTCTGTTCTGAATTAACCATTCGAACAATCATTTGTGCGTGTTCAACTTCCTTTCCAGTCTCGGCACCATCTTCACAATCACAGGTAATATCAAAAATAGGTCCTAATTTTTCCTGTAGTTGTAACGCTTTAGAGATTAACTTTTCACTGCCAGCGAAATGCTCACAGCTTGGGATAATTGGCAGGCTTTTGCCTGATTCAAATAGTGCATCAGTAGGATGAGTCATAGTTATTCCTTTTTTAACTTTTTACATTTTTTCTTGGGATAGCAACGGTATAATCTAAATCCAGTACAACCGAGCTGTGATATTTATTTGCTTCATCTTTTGGCTGAGTCATTTCAGCTGGGGTCATATTTTTTAAACCAACCATTCTTAATCGCATTAAACCTATATCCTCACGTTCAAGCTCAATCTTATCGAGAACTTCGTTATAACAATAAATGGTATCGCCGGAAAAAGTTGGATTCGCATGGACACCGGCATTAATGGCATAAATCCATTGCGCATTACCGAGGCCATTAAATGAGTTACTACGGCAAATTGAAATAATATGTCCGCCATAAATTAATCGTTGTCCCATTTTGCTTGATTGCATCATATGGTTATCAAAATGCAATTTAGCATTGTTCTGATAAAGTTTTGTGGCTAAAGTATGATCACTATCATCAATGGTAATACCTTCAGGATGATCCAATCTTTCACCAATTTCATAGTCCTCCCAGAAAAAATGACTTCCGGTTTGCTGGGTGTCAATTTTCTTGATTGGAGGTATTTCGATGTCATCAATTATGCTTGTAGAATCTGCCAGTTCAGGGATTTCTTTTAGTCCTGAGGAAACATTATGATTACGTTTATGAACCATAACCCAACGTTTTAGAGACAAAATCAGTTTACCAAACTGGTTATACCCTTCTGATAAAACATAAATATTTCCTGACTTACCATTGCTATTTTCTTTTAAACCGATAACGGTTGATTTCATACTAATCGTATCGCCTACATAGCAAGGTCTTGGAAATGAAACTTCGGCATAGCCTAGATTTGCAATGGCATTTAAGGAAACATCGTTTACCGATTTTCCGAATGCCAGATGAAATAATAAAAAATCATCAATAGGACGACTTTCATAGCCCATTTCTCTGGCTAAAATATCACTGGAATGCAAAGCAAACCGGCTTCCTGTGAGTGCAATATAAAAAGAAACATCACCTTCACTAATGGTACGTGGTAGTGCGTGAATAATTTTTTCATTTAATGAAAAATCTTCAAAATATCTACCCGGATTTATTTTTGAACTATTCACTTAGTTCTCCTTAAAGAAAATTATCCTGCCCTAATTCCTTATACTTATCGTAAAGAGTAATCATTCGCTGTGCCCACTTAGCACGATAACGATCAATTAATTCTCCCTTAAATAAAGTAACTTCCTGATCATTTTTTAACGCTGATTCATACGCTTCTAACATTTCAATAGCCTTTTCGACTTCTTCTTTTTTAGGGGTAAAAATGTCATTTATATATTCAATTTGAATGGGATGTATTAGTGCCTTGCCATCAAAGCCAAGATGAAAAGCTGAGCGGGTTGACGCTTCACAGGAAAATTCATCCGATACATTATAAAAAGGTCCATCAATCACAGCTTTGTTATATGCCCGTGCCGCCAGGGTAATTTGTGATAAATAAAATAATATCGGTTCGTTAGATTTCTTTAAGTTAAGTTGTAGACGATTAGCCAGGTTATTACTGCCAATAACAATACATTTTAGTTCTTCGCTTGCTGCACAAATTGATTGTGCATTTAAGACTCCTAAAGGAGATTCTATATTAATCATAAATTCCAGTTTTGGATTAACACTATCCCGTAAACTTTTGGCCTGTAATACCTGCTCAGCAGTTTCAATATGGGGAAACAATAAGGCATCAATATCGATATTTTTAGCCAGTTCCAGATCTTTAACTATGTCTTCGGTATCCAGACTATTTACCCGTAATACTTTTTCTGAATAGCCAAAGCTACTATCTTTCTGATATGCCTGGGTCAGCATTTGACGTGCATCTGCCTTATGCTCCGGTAACAGCGCTTCAATATCAAAGATGATGGCATCTGCTAATACGTTTCTTGCTTTTTCTATATAGCGTGTATTATTAGCTGGCAAAATCAGCATAGAACGCCGCGCTCGATAGGTTTCCGGCTGATAAACATCGGTATTGGCTAATTGGTGATGAATATCTTTAACCAATTCTTTACGCAATACTTTGCCATTTTTAGTTCTAGGAAAATCATTAAGTACATATAATTGTTTTGGACATTTATATCGGGCCAGATTATTTTGCCCATAATGCAAAATATCTTCTTCCTGCTCTAAGGTAATGTCCTGATGCGAAAGGATGGCAATGGCGACAATCGTTTTACCAGCCCCTACATCCAATCCAAAGGCAACGCAGTCCGCAATTAGCTGATGCGTTTTCATCACTCGCTCTATTTCATGGGGCGATACTCGATAGCCAAAGGTATTGATAATGTCATCCTTACGACCCAGGAACCAGATATAACCATCGCTATCTCGTTTAGCATAATCACCAGTAAAAAAATAACCATTACGTTTTGCCTGACGTGTTTCTTCTTCTAATTGCCAATATTCGAGGAACAAGCCAGGATCGTCCATACTAATTGCAATCATCCCTTCTTCTTCTATACCCACTTCTTGCAGTGTTTCTGGGTTAAGGATTTGGACTTTATGTCCCGGTTGCACAAAACCGGCTGAGCCCGGACGAATAGGACGATGAATGGAATGAGAAATATAGTAAGAAAACTCACTCATACCGATTGCTTCAAAAATATCCTGCCCAAAACGCTGCTGCCACTCATAAACCATTTCACTGGACAGGTGCTCACCTGCACTCATACAATGACGAAGGCTTGGTACATCTTTTATGGTTGATTCTGTCTTTTGAATAATCTGACGATAAATAGTTGGTACACCAATAAAAATAGTACATTCATGACGTTTAATTAATTCCATCCACAGCTTAGGATCGTTTTTTCCTTCATAGGCGATCACGGTATGACCATGATAGAGCGGATCCATTAGCGCTGAACCAAGTACATAGGTCCAGTTAAACTTACCCGAATGCATGATTCGCTCATTGCCTTTAAAGTTAAACCAATATTCACTGGCAGGTTCTCTTCCAACCAATGAACGGTGTGAATGTAATACCCCTTTAGGAAAGCCTGTTGTACCGGAGGTATAGACTAAGTAAGCAGGTTCTCCCGCTTTTGAGCGGTAATGCTTAGGGGTTTTGTCAGTCGTTGCTAAAATATTATTTAATGAGTGCAATTGTATATTTTGGGGCTGTACAAAGCTGTCAAGACTGTCCACACCGGCAACAATAATATGCTGTAAATTACCTAAATTCTCTAAAAATGGCAGCAAGTCTTTATACATTGAAGCCGAAAGTACAATTGCTTTTGCCTGAGAATCATTAGCCAGATATTTAATTTCTGTGCCACTGAGCAAGGTTGATGTTGGTACCGCAATCAGTCCTGCTTTTATCGCACCAAAAAAGCTGATGGGATAAGCCAGTGAATTTTTTAAGCAGATTAAAGTTCTGTCTCTGACATCCAGACCAATGCTACGAATAAAATTAGCGAATTGATCAGATTGTTCTGATAATTGCTTATAGGAAATTTCATTGGTACCTAATTCACTATCTTCGATAATCATGGCGATCGAGTTTTCTTTATCAGTGCCCAGGTGTTTTGATGTGCAGGCATAACCAATATTTAAAAATTCGGGAACATCAATCGTCCATTCCGGGTAAGGTGCTAAATCCATGATTGACTCCTGTTATATTTGACCGTATGGCCAGTTTTCTCTAATCGTATGTACGGGTAATTTACTCAGCACTTTCAAGGCAAATAACTGATCTTGTGGCGCTAATGTTCGAAGTGCATAGGCTCTGAGTATATTTTGCAGAGCTTTACCAAACATTGGCGGATCCAGCATTTCTCCCTCATAACGAATAGCTCCACCTAATAAGGCATCTGCATCCATTGCGGCTTGTAAAATTGCAACACTTTGCTCTACTTCCTTCGGAGATGGTGTAAAGGCAACCTTACATAAATTGATATGGTTGGGATGGATAACTTGCTTTCCCGTAAGCCCCATGGCCGTTTCTGTTTTAGCATGATTGTAAACGCAGCGCGATGCTCTATCGCCATGTAAATCTAACCAACGGCGAATATCCTTTTGCTCTACACATTTCTCCGGCATATTGTGGGGGGTTAGCATCACTTCCACACCACCGATAACGCCAGTACCATTGATACGCGCTTCCATGGCTAAAATATTAAAAAAAGTTTTCAGTTCATTAATCCAGTTTTCAGGCGTTATCGTATAGGCCATTGCTTTAGAAAAGTCATGAATACCAAAAACAACGTGTTTCACCGTTGAGTATTCCATTAACTGTGAAACAATTTGCAGTGACTTAGGATGTTCGATAATTGGTTGAATAGTAATTTTGCTATCTAAGGAAACCAGCCAGGAGGATAAATCCCTGATTTCGGCATCGCCATAAAGTTCACCGGCCTTCGATAAGGTAATAACATCAATATACTGATGGATTTGACGTAACATTTTTAAATCCTGTTCATATTCTTCCGTTCTAAACTGATTAATACGAACTGCAACCTGGAAGTTTCTTTCCGGAAACTTAGGTAACTCCTGGATTAATAATTCACGACTCATCGCTTTTTTACGACAACCATCTTCCAGATCAAACAATAAGGTATGTGCATTGGTTTTATAGGCATGTTTTTGTAAACGGAGTTTTGCCTGTTCAATGGTTTCATAACTACCATCTAATGGATTGTATTTAATCGGCGGATAGTAAATTTGAATACCGGGCCAATAGTTGCCTAGTATCTTAGTCAGATCATCTTTTTCAGTCAGGCTGGAAAAGTCTATTGTTGAAGCCATTATATATCCTTGTTCAAGGTAATTCTTAATAAAATAAAGAGGATTTTTTATTTTTTAAAAGATTATTATTACTATTTTTATTAGTCTTTTATAAAAACATGGAAAATATAATAACAGCTTGAAATAGATATAAAATTAAAATATTTTAA
>JADGAU010000074.1 GCA_015231865.1 Gammaproteobacteria bacterium
CAGCTGAATTAAACCATTGATCTATTTTATATAGCATTTATATCACTTCTTGAATTAAGTTACTGCATAAGTTACTTAGAACTTGTTTTAAAGGCATCCGTTTTGTAAACTAAAGTGAGTAAGTATAACATCTATTTCGTTTTGGGAGGCATATGCAAACTATTCTTATTGTTGATGATATTTCAAGCAATATTGATTTATTAAGAGAAATTCTTTCATCTTCCTATCGCCTTAAAATGGCCAAAAATGGAAGTTCGGCATTAAAAATAATTTCAGCTGATGAAAAGCCTGATTTGGTTTTATTGGATGTCATGATGCCCGAAATGGACGGATATGAAGTTTGTCAGCGAATTAAAGATGACCCTGTTACTAAAGATATTCCTGTCATTTTTGTCTCTGCACTTTCCACTGCTGAAGAGCAGATTAAAGGTTTTGAATCCGGAGCAGAAGATTATATTCCCAAGCCTGTAGATGCCAATAATTTATTAGCTAAAATACATAATGCACTTGAAAATAAAAAGAAAAAAGCAGCTGATAAAGAAACATTAAATTATGCTCAGACTACAGCAATGACTGCATTAACCACCATGAGTGAAATGGGCGCTGTTTCAACATTTTTTAAAGAACTACCTTCGGTAACGAACTTTGAGGGATTAGTAAAAAAGCTTTTAACTTTTATTAAGGCATTTAATTTAACTGCCGTTCTTCGTCTTGATGTTAATATTCAGGATCCTATTTATGGTTCCACAAATGGCAATGTTTTACCAATAGAAAAAACTCTATTATCAAAACTTAGAACACAGGGGGCTGTTTATAATTTTAAAGCAGGCACCGTTTTTAATTATAAATATATTTCTGTATTGATTGTTGATATGCCGATTGGTGACGATGAGCTTTATGGCCGCTTAAAAGATCACTTAGCCACTGCCGTCGATGGTTCAACGCCTGCAATAGAAAACTTGATTGCAGCCACCATGAAAGATAATGTTGCTGCTGAAGATAAAGGCACCGTTGATAGATACCATCAAATTGTACCAACAATTAAAAGGGTACTTGATATTATTGAAAATCAACAAGTTCGCTATCAAGCTGAAAATAAACGTATTATGAATACACTTGTTGAAAGTGTTGAAAATTCATTTTTACATTTGGGCTTAGAAGAATCCCAGGAAGAGTTTCTAATTGATTTAGTTACCAATACCAATAATCAAATCGAAGAGCTATTTGAAAGCAATAAAGAGCTCGAAGAGAGAATTGGACTAATGCGTGCTTTCTTAGCGATGTAGTTGACAGTTGACAGTTGACAGTTGACAAATATTATTTATCAATGCTTTGCTGTCAACTGATAACTTCTTACTGAAAACTCATTATTAAGCAATAAGCTCATTAAACTTATCTGAAACATCCATCAACTTATCTTCATCTAAATCAAGAAAGTTCATGGCATCTTGTTTAAATCTTTCACATTCATCACCTGCATTACAGCTTAAACCTAATACATTTTCATTGGAAATAGCGGCGCCTAAGTTAAGTGTTGCGACTAATGTCTTTATTTCCTCATCGACATTATCTAACAGCGTATGTGAAAGATAAATAGCATTACAGACACTATTAGATAACTTCCACCGATAAGCCAGCATAAAACCAATAACTGTATGGGAAACGGTATAGCGACTAACCTCTTCTTTTATAAAAGTATATGGCTGATTTCTGTTTTGATTATAAAATTCACGGTAATCATCATAAAGCTGTAACATCATCATTGTACCCGCTTCATGAAACAGGCCAGCGATATAGGCATCTTCTGAAGATAGTTCTTCTATATCATTTGATAAAAGCTGAGCACCGATTCCAACACAGTGCGAATATTCAGAAATTGCTTCAAAACCAGGTAATGATTTTTCTAGAGCATAACGCAAGGCACCAGCAACAACCTGTGTTTTCAAGCGAGGTAAACCTAATAAGTTTGTCGCATGTTCAACTGACTTAACTTTATTTCTTAGTCCATAAGCAGGCGAATTAACTATTTGAAGAATTTTACCCGACAAAGCGATATCTTCGTTTATTAATCCAATAATTTTAACTTTATCCGGTTCTGGCTTTGTTAATTCATTACTGATATTTAAAAGTAACGCTGGCGGTGACGGAACTTGAAGCCCTTGAATTTTAGATATTGCTAATTTAATTTCTTCAGGATCTGCAACTAGTTTACTCATATTGATTATTTCTCACTATATTTTAACTTCATAAAACGATCAAATATTGTCGTAATTTTATTTATTCTATAAGGTTTTACAATAAAACCTTTAGCACCAAGTTCTAATACTTTTTTTACATTATCCGCAGTACTATGACCACTGATCATAACAACATAGGCATCTTTTTTTTCTTTAATAATTTCTTCGAGTACTTGAATGCCGGTTTTTCCAGGCATTTCAATATCTAAGAAAATTATGTCGTAATCAATTTTTAATGCTTCTGCAACCGCTTCATGCCCGGTTTCCACATCTTTTTTAGCAATTTGTGGCGAATTTGCAATCTCTAATTGATAATGTCGCAAAAGACCGTCAAAAAGTTGCCTCTGCATACTATCATCTTCTGCAAACAGGACTTTAAGCTTTTTTCTTGCCATTCTTTTTTCTTGCCATTCATAGTACCCTGAAGTCTACAATTTTATGCATTAGCTAGATTATAATTATATCAAATATTTAATATACGGCCAGCTTTTTATTTAAAATGAGATATCAAAAAAACTTATTTCTTATTTTTCTGATAAACGTGCCAAGTAGGCTTAACTGCGCTACTTGACGCATTTAGATTTACAGAATATAGAATATAGAATATAGAATATTTTATTATTCAAAAAATATTTCTATTCGTCTGTTTTTAGCTCTTCCTTCAAGAGTATTATTATCAGCAACGGGCATTGACTCACCTTTTCCTGATGTTTCAATATCTTTATCAGTAATTTTTGCATGTGACTGTAAATATTGTGCAACAGATTTTGCTCTTCTCTCAGATAGACCCTGATTATAAGAAGCAGTTCCCATGCTATCTGTATGCCCAACAATTTTAACATTAGCGGTTAGTTCAGAACCTTCTTCAACCTTATCTAATTCAGCGTCTATCATCGATTTAGCTTGAGCTGTTAATTTTGCACTATTCAGGTCAAATAGAGCACCTATATTTGGAATAAATGATTTTTCCGTATTTACCACAGGGGTTAAAGTTATAGCACGTGTAGCCATTTTGTGGGCATGCATATGAACTGCTGCACCGTGTTCATGTGCATGCTCAGATGTATCTCCATGACTCATATCACCACCAACATGTTGATGTCCATGTAGATGCTCATGTGTATGAGGCGTTCCACCAAAATGTGAATGTTCATGGTTGTGATCATGATCATGTGCTACTTTCTCTGGCTCGGCTTTTATCTTTTCGCCACCACACTCTTCAATATGTTGTCCCAATCCAACGCCCGGGTTCCAACACTCACCTGAACTATTTTTCCAAATTTGATTATCCGTTGTACTAACATAAAACCTTTCACTATCATTGTGAGCACTTGCTGTATATGATGCGCTTGTTAAAATTACGGTAAGAGCCAATAAGCTTTTGTTTTTCTTAAGTATCATTGTTTTTTCCTTTTATATTAAAATTTTGTACGAATTGATTTTTAATCAGTTTGTGGACTTCTTTGTATAGGTGCTATCTAGCATCTCTTTTAATCGAAGAGCAGGCACATAACCTGGAATTAGTTTCCCATCGTGTAAGAAGATTGCTGGAGTGCCGGTAACGCCAACGACTTGTCCCAGTTCAAATTGTCTTTCAACGGGATTTTCACAACTTGGTGAAGTCACGTTAAGTCCATTTTTTGCATCTGTCATTGCCTTATTTTTATCTTTACTACACCAGACATTAACCGCTTTCAAATACGAACTTGAACCTACTCCTGCTCGTGGATATGCCATATAACGAACAGAAATACCTGCCGTATTGTAGGCTGGCATTTCTTTATGCATCTTAGTGCAATAAGGGCAGTCTATATCTGTAAAAACCGTTATCTTATATTTTTCTTGGGGGGCTTTAAAAACAACCATATTGTCTTCACCCATTGCTTCGATTAGTTTGGCTCTAGATTGTGAACGTTTTATCTCTGTCAGGTTTTCTTTGGTTTGTAATTTTATCAGATCACCTTTGAACATCAATGTTGCATCTTTATTAAAATAAAAAATTCTTGGTCCAAAACTGACCTCAAATAAACCCTCAATCGGTGTCGTTTCAATACTACTTGGATCAATTCCAGGCATAATTGTTGATAATGATTTGGTTAATATTTCGATATCTTTATCTGAACTATCTACCTTATCATGACTATTCGCATAGCTCAGCCCACTTAAGCCAAATAGACAAAGTAAAATAAACCACTTTGCTCGAATAGAATAAGAAACCATCGTTAATATTTTTGTCATTATTAGTCCTTAAAGTTTTTAAATTGTAAGGGAATATCAAAGTCAGACTTTTTCAGGTAGGAAATTACCGTTTGTAAATCATCTCTTTTCTTTCCTGTCACTCGAACTTGATCTTGCTGGATAGCAGCTTGAACTTTAAATTTCTCCGCTTTTATCTGTTTTACTATTTTCTTTGCAGTCTCTTTGTCAATTCCCTGCTTTAGAGACATTTCTTTCTCTACTACCTTACCATTGGGCTTTATTGCTCCAACATCAAGACTTTTAATATCAATTGATCGTCGTGCAAGCTCGTTATATAAAATTGATGCAACCTGATCTACCTGAAAATCACTTTCACTGATAACCACGACTTTATCATTTTCTAAACGGACACTAGAATCAGTTCCTTTTAGGTCATAGCGCTGTTTAATTGCACGATTAGCATTTTCAACGGCATTAGTTACTTCATAAATTTCTACATCTGAAACTACATCAAAAGAAGGCATAGTCAATATCTTACATTAATTAAAAAACTTATTTTAAGCTTAAATCGAAATTATTTCTATAGTTAAAATCAGCTTATCCTCTAGGATGATGCTGTGCATGTAATGATTGTAATCGCTGTTTAGCAATATGGGTGTAGATTTGTGTTGTTGATAAATCACTATGACCAAGAAGTAGTTGTACTACACGTAAATCAGCCCCGTGATTAAGTAAGTGACTAGCAAAAGCATGTCTTAAAACATGAGGAGAAAGTTTTTCACTAATACCCGATTGCCGTGCATATTTCTTTATAATGTACCAGAAAGCCTGTCTGGTCATGCCGCTCCCTCGTTTAGTAACAAATAATTTGTCACTAATTTTTCCGTTTAAGATATCTGGTCGAATAATCGTTAAATATTTTTCTACCCAATTACTTGCTTCCTCGCCAATAGGAACCAATCTTTCTTTATTGCCTTTACCAAGAACACGAACGATACCTTGATTTAAACTAACAGAAAACAAATCCATCCCGACTAATTCAGATACCCTTAGCCCCGTAGCATACAATAGTTCCAACATGGTTCTATCACGATATCCAATTAAATTATTTGTCTCTGGGGCATTTAACAGATCTTCAACATCTTTTTCAGTCATCGATTGTGGTAATGCAAAACCTATTTTCGGAGATTCAAGTAAAGCCGAAGGGTCGCTTAATATCATTTTTTCTCTTAGTAACCAGCGAAAGAACCTTCTAATAGTAGATAACCATCGAACAATTGAACGAGTCTTAACACCCGTTTGTACACGGTGGCTCATATATTCATAAAGAATATCCTGCTCAATTTGATTAAGTGCTAAATCATACTTCTTTTTAATTATTATTAACCACTGGCTTAACCCCTGTAGGTCACGACGATAGGCTGCCAGTGTTTGCTGACTTAGTCCATCTTCTAACCATAAAGCATCCAGAAAACGTTTAATTTCCTGTTCATGTTTTTGTGCGAGCAGTTCATGCTTTTGTTTGGATTGTTCTTTTGTAGTCAAATTTATATTAAACCTCTAAAATAACAAAAATATTTTCCCCTTACTTTTAGTTATTTATAGAAAATGGGCAAAAAATATTTTTTGGTTGAAGACTTTTAAATAACAAAATTTGTTTTACGCTGCGGGCACTTTTGATTAAGCTTTTAAGCTTGTAGATTAAAGGCTTGCACCCTCATGATTTAACAAAGCCAACTTGATACAAAGCTTGCTATCACTATTTGTTAATTTATCATCGCCATCATAGCCGCCGAGACCATTTTTTGAAACCACTCGATGACAAGGAATTATAATTGGGAAACGGTTTTGTCTACAGGCATTAGCCACGGCTCTTGCTCCTGATTTTACTTCTGCAGCAAGTTCGCCATATGTAATCGTTTTTCCAACAGGAATATTTAATAAGCGATTCCAAACTTTTTTCTGAAATTTAGTCGCAGAACAAAAGTGTAAAGGTAAATTAAATTTGAATTGAGCAGATTTAAAATATTCTTGAAGTTGCTGACATACTTCTAAAGTTAGATCAGCTTGCAATACTGCTGTTTCCATATTAATCAAAAAGCTTAGCTTCTGATTTGCTTTTTTTTTCTCATATTTTATAGCCGTCAACAAATTGTCGTTTGTGAAGATTTGTAGTTGAAATTTGTCAATATCTGGAATTGGAAAACTAAAAGAAGTCATAAATCACATCTAAAATAATAAAAATCAGTTATTTAAAGCATTTAAAATAAATATTGGCATGATATTAGCATATTAAATTTCGTAATTAGACAATTAATTTATGGTGAAGATCATGGCACAACCAAATTTATCAGTTATTCATGGAAAAAAGACAGATTATAATACTGTTCCAGAAAAAAGTAGTTCAACAATTATCAAGAGGGTTGAAAAACAAAAATTCTTCCAACTAGATAAAACTACTTTAACAGAACTCACGAATCGCTTACATAGCTATATTGAAATAAATATGTTAATAGGTGCTTTTTCTGATGAAGTTAAACCAATTTTGGAATTAGATGATCTCTCTTATAAATTACCTGGAGATGAGACGCCAATCAAAAATAAAGGACGTCACTATATTTCCTATAATTTAAGTTTTAATAAAGAAAACTTGGGCGAACTTTTCTTTATACGCCGCTATCGTTTTGTTGAGAAAGAAGCTGAAATCATTGAAAAGTTGATTATTGCCTTATTATCTCCTATCTATAATGCCTATAAGTTTTATGAAGTGAGTCAATTAGCTCAAACGGATCCTTTAACTGGAACATTGAACCGTATGGGGCTTGAAAAGAGTTTTTCTCGTGAAATTGATTTAGCTCACCGAAATAAAACAGACCTGTCAGTATTATTATTTGATATTGATCATTTTAAACTCATAAATGATTATTATGGGCATCACACGGGTGACTTGGTGCTACAAGAAATGACTAAGCAGATTAATCAATGTATTAGAACGACGGATGTATTTGCTCGCTTTGGTGGTGAAGAATTTATCGTACTTTTAAATAATACAAGTCGTAGCGGTGCTTTATTACTTGCAGAGCGTATTAGACAGCAAATTGAAAGTACACACCTTAATATAGATAATAATAAAATTCAATACACTACCAGTATTGGTGTCACCTCTATACAAGACAGAGACGACAAGGAAAGTATTTTTAAGCGTGCTGATAGTGCTTTATATCAAGCCAAAAATAACGGCAGAAACCGAGTTGTATTGAACTAGTACAGCCAAATCCTGGATTGGCTAAATCCTGGATTGGCTAAATCTTGCCTTATCACGATTTAGCCAATATTTCCTGGCAAGTTCTAAGGCATCTGCATGAGTTTCTGCTTTACCCAAGGTGTATAAACTAATGGCTGATGTTCCAACAACTGCACCATAAGCATATTCATCCTCAACCTTACCACTCCAAACATTTTTTAATTTTTCTAAAGACATATCTTTATCATTAACATGTCTTTTAGCAAATAGTGCTTGCCACTGTTCTTCAACTTCTTCGCCATTTAATACGTATCTAACCAGATTATTGGTATCTGGATTCCACTCTGTTTCTCCACTATCACCTTTAATAACACACATTTTTGGCTGCTTTAATAAAGATGATGCTTCCTGATGACAATCTTTGTAACCTGGATGATGAATACCCTGAATAGAACAAGCTGACTGACAAGGGTTAAGCAAACGAGTAAAAGTATTCACTGGCGAACGGAGGCCTAATAAAGGCTTTAAGTTCATAATTTCTTCTAATCTTGGTAAAAAATTTTTGAGCGGCAAGTAGGCGAAGTTTGATTCTTTAATATGTTGGGCTGCTTCGACTAATGAACTTGCAATTGGAACCCCTAAATATTCAAATGCCTGTTCACTATAAACTCTACCAGGAGTATGTGCGCATGAACCATGCATGAGTACGGTATGATTATTTTCTGCCAATAATAATGCTGTTAATACAAACCAGGGGGGGCGACGAGCTTTGCCGGCATAACTTGACCAATCAAAGTCAATTGTTGGCATCTGATCAGGGATTTGTATATATTCTTTAGCTGCATCAACAAAACCGGCAAGCTCTTCGCCACTTTCTTCCTGATGCCTCATTAGCATCATCAATGCGCCTAATTGAACAGGTTCTACTTCACCTTTAAGAATCATTAACATTGCCTGGTATGATTCTTCGCGAGTTAGATTCCTTGAGCCTGTTTTACCTTTACCCAGTATTCTGACATATTGTGCAAATGGGTGCTCTCCATTAAACATATTTGTTTTTGCTTGTGACTCTGGCATGTTATAAATCCTCTTTCATAATAACAATATAAGTTATGATATGGCTGCAAGTGTGAGCAAGTTCAATGTTTTCGGTAAACAAAGCTCGAATTTTTATTTTGTTTGTCTATAATATGAATTTACTCACAAAAATACCGATATAAAATATCTATACTTATCTTAAATTCATTATAGCTATTTTAGGACAGAACAATGAAACTTTCGCTATTAAAAAAAATTATTGAAATTAAAACGTCAACAATTGCTATGGAAATAAAAGATAATACAGCCATTATCGATAGTTTAAGAGAATATGGCAGTCAAAGTGGCGAACCAGTTTATATATGGAAAAAAATGTTTGGTTTATACCGCACTGATTTACCACATGTTGCTCTTCCTAGCACACAAACTTATAAGCAGACTTTAAAATATATCAATAAGAATAACACCGGACATGTTTTTGCATTAATTGGTTTTAACGAATACCTTAATGATGCGGATACCATTTATATTTTAAAAACGATTAAAACCAGGGAAGATTATAAAAATAAGATTTTACTGATTGATCAAAAAGTAGAAATTCCCAGTGCCTTAAAAGGCAAAATTATGGAAACTAAAAAGTTCCTTAGATACAAGCAGAAAACAGAGGTTTAGTGTCTTTTTTTATTTTTCATCCGTTTAGGTGTCAAAAGTTTGCCACGCTTGGTATTTACATGGCTTGAAGCTAAGTTCCTACCAGATTGTGGTGCATTTTTATTTTTCTGTTTATCCGGAATTTGATATTGAAGCCCAACACTTTGATAAAGCTGTTTTAATTCTGATCGTTCTAAATCTCTGAATTTACCAGGTTTTTGTCCTCTTAGCAGTGGAATATTTCCAAAACGGACTCGTGATAATCGACTAACTTTTAACCCTTGCGATTCCCATAGGCGCCTAACTTCTCTATTGCGACCCTCTTTTAAAACCACATGAAACCAACGATTGGCACCTTCTCCACCTGAGAATTTAATAGTATCAAATTTAGCCAAACCATCTTCAAGCATAACACCTTGTTTTAGATTTTGAACTATATCGTCTGTGACATCACCTAAAACTCGTACCGCATACTCACGTTCAATTTCATGTGACGGGTGCATTAGACGATTAATCAATTGGCCATCATTAGATAATAAAATTAGCCCCGTTGTATTAATATCCAACCTGCCCGCAGCAATCCAACGGCCAATGGTTAGGCGTGGAAGATTATCAAAAATAGTTTTTTTATGTTCAGGATCTGAGCGGGAACAAATTTCACCTTCTGGTTTATAGTAGGCTAAAACTCTTTGCTGATATAACTCCCAACTAAGGAATAGCGTTTTATCATCGAGACTGACTTTATTTTCTGCACTTATTCTATCGCCCAAAACTGCTAATTTGCCATCAACTTGAATTCTTCCAGCCACAATCCATCGTTCAATTTCACGGCGTGAGCCATAACCAGTTCGTGCTAGTACTTTTTGAATTTTTTCTGCTTCTTGTACCATGATTTTATTACCTGACTCCTAAATAACAACAGTGATAAGCCCAAATAAGGTATCACTCGATCTGGTTGGTTTTTTGTATTACCGAATTGCTTTTTATATTTTATTTAGTTAATAGTATCTAAACCGCCCATGTAACCACGCAAAGCTTCAGGTACTGTTATAGAACCATCTTCATTTTGATAATTTTCCATAATAGCCACCAAAGTACGACCCACTGCTAATCCAGAACCATTTAAAGTATGAACTAATTCTGGCTTACCAGTTTCAGGATTACGCCATCTAGCCATCATACGTCTTGCCTGGAAGTCACCAAAATTACTACAAGATGATATTTCACGATATTTTTGTTGCGAAGGAAGCCATACTTCTAAATCATAAGTTTTTTGTGAAGAAAATCCAATGTCACCAGCACATAAATCAACTACCTGATAAGGTAAATCTAAAGCTTGTAAAATAGCTTCTGCATGAGAGGTTAATTCTTCCAGTGCTGTTAATGAATCTTCTGGTTTAACGATTTGTACTAACTCAACTTTTTCAAACTGATGCTGCCTAATTAAGCCTCTTACATCACGACCATATGATCCTGCTTCGGAACGAAAACATGGCGTGTGAGCAGTTAATTTAAGTGGTAGAAATTGATCTTCAATAATAGATTCTCGAACTAAATTCGTCACAGGAACTTCTGCCGTTGGAATTAGATGGAACTCTTGTTCACCACTTTCTCCATTACTAACAGCAAATAAATCTTCTGCAAATTTTGGTAATTGACCTGTTCCTTGCAGAGCAGGATCTTTGACTAAAAATGGTACATAATTTTCACTATATCCATGTTTTGTTGTGTGTTGATCCAGCATAAACTGAATTAAGGCTCTATGTAAGCGTGCTAAAGAACCTTTAAGAACACTAAAACGTGAACCCGATAATTTTGCAGCCGATTCAAAATCCATTAAACCACCAAGAGCATTCCAACCATCGCCCATTTGTTCACCCAAATCAGCATGGTCTTTGACATCAAAAACAAATGCATTGGGTTCACCCCATGTTCTAATGACCACATTATCATCTTCATTCGAACCTTGGGGGACAGATTCATGTGGAATATTTGGAATCCCCATTAACCACTGGTTAATTTCATCTAATAATTGTTTTAAATTTGCTTCATTTTCTTTTAATGATTCACTTACTTTTGCAACGGCAACCAATGCTTCACTGGCGTCTTCTCCTTTTGATTTAGCAATACCAATTGCCTTAGAAGCTATTTTTCTCTGATTTTGTAATTCTTGAGTATCAATTTGCAATTGTTTTCTTTGTTCTTCCAATTTTATAAAAGCTTCTGTATCTAGCTGATAACCACGACGTTGTAATTGTGTAACAACTTCGTCTAAATTATTTCGTAATAACTTAATATCTAACATTTTAAATTTTCTTTATGATTTAATTAAAAAGACAAGTTAACTTCCCAGTTAACAATATGAGCTTGCTCGATTAATTCATGAATCTGTTCAATCATTAAATCGACACCTTCAGCTGTGTGAAAAAATTCAATAACTAAAGGCAAATCTGTCGATAAATCTAATAGGTGTGCTGTATGCAAATGATGATGAGGTCCAAATCCAGCAATACCTCGGAAAACAGTAAGGCCTGAAATTTCTGTATTTTGTGATAAAGTCTCTAAAATAGAGTCCAGATCGCATTTACTTTCATTTGTGTAGACACGGATTAAAGTTTGTTTAGATTTTTTCATTCTATAAAGTATAGTAAGTCCGATTAGATTCTCGACAGGATCATACCAAGCCAACAGGCAAATAAACATAGTATGACACTTAAAATTACATTTAATAAGGCTTTTAAAGTATTACCCTGTTGTATCAGCAATAAGGTTTCTAATGAAAATGTTGAAAAGGTTGTGAAAGCGCCAAACATACCAACAATTATAAAGGTTCTTAAATCAGGCCCCAAAGTCATTTTTTCAACAAATACGACATAAAAAAAACCAATTAATAATGATCCGACTATATTTACGGCTAAGGTACCATATGGGAAGTTCCGGCCGAAAATATCGTAAAATAAATTAGAGAAAAAAAATCGTCCAACGGCACCTATAGCTCCACCAAATGCAATAAATAAAGTTGTTTTAAAAAGCATTTTAAAAATGTATTAGTTTAAATTTAAGTTAATTATTATTTTAACATTGGATAATGTAAACTAACTATTTCAAGTAAAGAAATTAAGCTGTAATTAGCAGATTGAAGGCGAATATCTTGCCTATCACCTTTAAAAAGCTGTGTTGAAACTTTACTATGATATTGATTATCTTTACTTATCCAGGCCCAACCGAAACATACCATCCCCACAGGCTTTTGTTCTGTACCACCACCAGGACCAGCAATTCCTGTAATAGATATGGAGTAATTACTTTGACTATTTATTAGCCCGCCTAAAGCCATTTGCTTTGCTACTTGCTCACTAACAGCCCCATACTTTTCTAAAACTTTGGGATCAACGGAAACTAAATCTATTTTGGCTTGATTACTATAGGTAACAAAACCTCTATCAAACCATCGAGAACTTCCTTCAAAATCTGTTAATTTTGATGAAACCAACCCTCCAGTACAAGACTCTACGGCCGTTAATACTAGATGATGCTGTATTAAATGTAATTTAAGTTTAGTTATCGTTTCTGATATGGATATCATCTGCATTATTTATTACTAAAAACTGGTTGAAAAATAAGTTAAGGACTATAATATAATATTGTTAGAAAGGTAAAAAGCTTTTAATCAAAGATGATTTATGAAAATATCGAATGAAATAGCTTCACAGTATATTATGAATCAGGGAATTGCTGACCGTCTCAATGACCCAAGCAGTCAACTGCCTGTCATAAGTGAACAATACGTTAATCATCAAAAAAAGGCAAATAGGAAAGAAGATAATTCTTCGCAACAGAATTTCAATCAAAACAAGCAAACACTAGCAGAAAATGAAAATTTCCAAACTTCCTATGAGTCAGATCCATCAATCATCCAAAGAAGTCAGTCAGATCAGTTATTAAGTCAGTACCAAAATGCATCGCCACTGAGCACTAACTCTTTTATATCTTCAAATTCCATCGAAGCTTCTAGTAATAGCGAAATAATATACCAGGGGAATGATAAAAATAGAAACCTTGTTCAATCCCAGAAACTTGCTGAAAAATATGCTGAAACTGGAAAATTAACAGCATTTTCTTACGGTGGTAACGTTGATATTTATACTTAAATAAATATCATGAATCTAAGACTAAGAAACATTCCTCATTTTTACTGCAACAACAAATTCTTTATCATTACTATCACATCGAATCACTTCTGCTTCTGCACTCAAAGGTTGAATTGTTTGTAAAAATGGATGAACATCAAGATCAAGTAGCGTTCCCGGCTGTATAAATTGGGAGGTAATAAACTGAACTCCATCAGCACTTAAATCACTTCCTCTTCCGGTGTGCTTGGTTAACTGTCCCTTAATTGAATAACTAACTTCACAATCAACCTGCATACGATAAAAATCACGTTTTTCATTATAGTAAGTCATAGCATACCTATTAATTATATATACACATTATTTTGTTATAATAACTGTTTTTATCAATAAATGTCATTCCTTAAGAAGTGTATGTTCCTAAATAATAAGTTTATTTATCATATTTTTATAATATCTACTGTCATTTTAATCTCTATCAATAATTGCCAGGCAGATATTGTTAAACCTTCTTTAGTTGAAATAAATGTTAATACTAATGAAACAATATCAATTGAACTAAGAACAAGTATTGAAGCCTTGTTGACAGGAATCAATAGTCAATATAAGAACACTAATGATGCACCTAATGCTGATAAATATGACCATCTTAGAAAATTAACATCAGATGAACTTTATAAAAAATTTATTCCATTTCAAAATGAGTTTTTAAGAAAGATAAAACTTATGTTAGATAATGAAGTAGCACTATTAAAAATTGATAAAGTTAAAATCCCTTTGCCTGGTTATACTAAAGTACCCAGAACAAGTATTATTTATTTATCCACTTCTATACCAAGACATACTAAAAACTTATTCTGGTATTATCCACAATCATTTGGAGACAATGCAGTCAGAGTAAAACAAATAGATGAACAATATAATCAATGGTTCTGGTCAAATTGGCAATGGATAAGAAATGATAAAATGAGTGAACCATTCTCTTTACAAAAAGTTTTTACCCAAGCTACCAATATTGAAATTATTTCAACCTATCTTATTGCTGGTTTTGAACATATTATTCCCAAAGGATTCGATCATTTATTATTTATAATTGGAATTTTTTTATTTAGCAGCCAATTAAGATTACTTTTTTGGCAGGTTACTATGTTTACCTTGGCCCATACAATAACTTTGGGACTTTCAACAAAAGGCATTATTCAATTATCCAGTAGTATAGTAGAACCATTGATTGCCTTGTCTATAGCCTTTATTGCAATAGAAAATATACTAAAAGTAAAAAGAGATTATGTATCATCAAAAGAAAATATCTTCAGGATGCTAATTATATTTTCATTTGGATTGCTGCATGGTATGGGATTTGCCACCATGTTAAAAGAATTTGGATTACCTAATCATGCATTTTATACAGCATTATTTAGTTTCAATATTGGTGTAGAAATAGCTCAATTAAGCGTCATTATTTTTTCATATATGATTTTTATTAAGATGGTAAAAACATTAACAGAAAGAAGTAACAATAATTTGATACAATACAATTTATTAATTGTGATACCCTTTTCATTAGTCATTGCATGTATAGGCTTATATTGGACTTTTGACCGTTTAGATATCGAGACAATAATATGAAATTTACAGTTGAACAATTCCGCGCATGGAAAAATAAAAAAATTACTTTATTAGGAATGTCAGGTGTAGGAAAAACCTACATATCAAGTATATTAAGGCAAGAGCAATGGTTTCATTATTCAGGTGATTATCGAATAGGAACAAGATATCTGGATGAAGCCATTTTAGATATGATAAAAGAACAAGCAATGCAAGTACCTTTTCTTAAAGAACTATTAAGAAATGCCTG
>JADGAU010000075.1 GCA_015231865.1 Gammaproteobacteria bacterium
CTATATGCTAAAGATTATTTGCTTAAAAAAAATGATGAAGCCATTAAAAACTTCAAGGAGCGCTTTAAAACGCTTGAAGAACTTGTTGCAGAAGCTAAAACTGAAATTCAGAAACCAGAACGAGCCAAACTGGTTGATTTTATGGTTGGAGCTGTTGAAGATTACGACAAAGCCTTTGATAAAGTTGTTATTTTTATGAAACGCCGCGATGTAGTCGTTAAAGAAAATCTGGATCCAAACGGACTAGCTATGCGTAAGGCTATGACAGCCATCATGGAATCAGCGTATAAGGATAAAGATGCGGAAGCGGCTTTTAGAGCCGGGGAAGTTCAGGAAGCCTTGTTACTAGCTCGCTTATATGTGGTTAAATATTTAATGAGCAATGATAAGAAAGACGCTGATCGTGCTCATAAAGAGCTGGATGAAGCACTGACTGAACGAGCTAAAGTTCTTGATGCAAATATCGAAAACCCGAATCGTCGTCGTTTATTAGCCGAGTTTTATAAAGCCAAAGAAAACTACAGCAAGGCTTTAGATGAAATTAATGAAATTATTATTGATAGAAATAAGGTCATTAAAGATGAATTGGATACTATTGGCCCTAAAGTTGCCAAAGCTTCAGAAGATGTTAAATTATCCGTTAAAACTGACCAGGATGAATTAGGACCAAGAGTTCAGGCTCATAATGAAAGTGCCTCTAATACGGTGGTTATTACCTCTATTGTTGGTATTTTAGCTGCTATTGGACTTGCCTTCTGGATAGTCATACTGATTAAACGACCTTTAGGTGAAGAACCTGCCGTATTACAAGCAATTGCACAGAAAATAGCACAAGGTAATCTCAATATTAAGGCAGATGTCAATAATCAGAACCCTGGTGGTGTTTATGGTGAAATGCTAGCCATGTCCAGCCAGTTAAGAGAAATTGTCAGCAATGTAATTAATTCTGCAAGCTCTATGGCCCAGGCCTCCAGCCAGGTCAGTAATAGTGTTCAGGATTTGTCTTCCGGTGCATCCGAGCAGGCGGCCAGTGTCGAAGAAACCTCTTCTGCTTTAGAAGAAATGAGTGCTAATGTGAACCAAAATGCCGACAATGCCAAACAAACTGAGAAAATGGCGGAGTCCGTAGCGGTTCAGGCCAAAGATGGCGGTGAAGCAGTTAATGAAACGGTGAAAGCGATGAAAGATATTGCCGAGAAAATCAGCATTATTGAAGATATTGCTTACCAAACCAACTTACTGGCCTTAAATGCAGCAATCGAAGCCGCCAGAGCCGGTGAACATGGTAAAGGCTTTGCAGTTGTAGCAGCAGAGGTTAGAAAGCTGGCTGGTCGAAGTGAAGAAGCCGCTGGTGAAATTTCCAACCTGGCTAAAAATAGTGTTTCTGTTTCAGAAAAAGCCGGTAAGCTATTAAATGAAATTGTTCCCAGCATTCAAAAAACTGCTGATTTGGTCCAGGAGATTACTGCCGCCAGTGAAGAACAAGCCAGTGGTATTAATGAAATTAATGGTGCCATGACACAATTAGATACCGTTACGCAAAACAATGCGGCATTATCTGAAGAACTGGCTTCAACGGCAGAAGAAATGAACTCTCAGGCATTATCACTTGAAGAAATGATGGGATTTTTTCAAATAGATGCTGCAGCAGGCGCTGTTCGTTCTTCAAACAGAAGTAATTACAAAGCAAAAACAACACATCAAAATCATAAAAATGGCGACAGCAATAAAAATGCACAATATGATGATGATGATCAAAACTTCGCAGAAGATTTTGAGCGATTCTAAATTAGAGGGAGTGTTAATATGTCTGGAGAAACAAAAGTCGATGACATCGATGTTTCCTCGGTAGAGAGTGATCAGCATCTTACCTTTGTCCTCTCTGAGGAAGAATTTGCGATACCGGTCATCACCATTAAAGAAATTATCGAATATGGTCATTTAACCAATGTGCCCATGGTGCCGGAATTTATTCATGGTGTGGTCAATTTGCGCGGTAATGTGGTCCCTGTTCTTAGTCTTGCCAGTAAGTTTGGTCTTGAAAATAAAGAAATCAATAAACGCACCTGCATTATTATTCTAGATGCTAAAGTCGAGGATGAAGTGGTTGTCATGGGGGTTATTGTTGATAAAGTATTACAGGTAATAGAAATTCCGGAAGCGGATATCGAACCACCACCCTCACTAGGTGCAACAATTCGTACCGACTTTATCAAAGGAATGGGCAAAATTGATGATAACTTTATCGTTATTCTTGATATTCTTCGTGTGTTATCAGCCGAAGAAATTGCACTGATGAGCGATATGAATAAAGAGGAAGTATAATTAGGAATAAAACTAATGTCTAAACAACAAACAATTAAACTGGGTGCCGAGTGTACGATTTATGAAGTACTGGAAAAACATCATCAGATCATAGAACAATGGAAAGATCTAGGCCAATCCTTCACGATTGATATGTCATCTGTTGAGGAAATAGATAATTCCTTTGTGCAGTTATTATTAAGCTGTAAAAAGACAGCTATTACTAATAATAGTGATTGTGAATTGATTAATATTCCTGACTCAATTAAAGAATACATCGAATCAGCTTATTATTCCGATTATCTTTTCCCGGCAGTAGAAGCAGTAGAAAGTTAAAATAGAGCGAGTCGCGAAATGCAAGAAATTGATGAAAATGTTCAAATATTTATTTCAGAAGCGGTTGAGTTATTAGAAGAAATCGAAAATAGCTTGCTTGAACTTGAAAATGCCAGCGATGATGATGAATTACTCAACCTGGTTTTCCGGGCAGCACATACCATTAAGGGTTCAGCCGGTTTATTTGGTTTTGAGCATATTATTGAGTTTACTCATGTGGTTGAAAATACCCTGGATGATATGCGCAATTGTATTATTCCTATCTCATCTGAACTGATTACCGTATTAATGCGTTCCAAAGATCAGATTGCAGCTTTGGTCGAAGCATTACCGGAAGAAGAAAGCATTAATACTGAAGAAGAAAAAGAGCTTGTAGATTTATTAAATGCATTTAGAAGTGGTAAGTCTGCTGCTTGTGCTGCTGAAAGCAACAATGATGAAACGGAAGCTGAAGCTGAAGCAACTGAAACATCTGGTGAAAATGCTAGCTTGCAGCTTGAAGAAGTTACTACAGAAGCTGAAAGTTCCGATAGCATTCAAAGTGAGCATTATCATATTTCTTTACGTCTAGGAGTTGATACATTTCGCGAGGGATTTATCCCCAATGCCCTTTTTAAACAACTGGCAACTATTGGAGAAATCAAGTCCGCCGTTTTAGTTGATGAAAATATGCCTGTACTCTCAGAATTAGATCCCGAAAGCTGCTATTTAGGCTGGGAAATTGCACTCGATAGCCAGGCAAGTAAAGATGAAATTCATGCTATTTTTGAATTTGTTGAAGGTGCCCAATGCACAATTTTACCACCCAGTAGTAAAATTTCTGAATATCGACATTTGATACAACATATACCGGAAGATGAATATTTAGCCCTGGGACAGATTTTATTACAAACAGGGACATTAACCGAAGAAGAATTACAACTAGTCCTGAATAAACAACAACAAACCCAGGAAAAAGTTGGTGACTTGCTGGTTGAAAATAAAATCGTACAGTCCGAAGTGGTTGAGCAGGCACTGGAAAAACAGCAAAAACAAAAAGTTAACCAGCAAAAAGCCTTAAGCTTTGTGAAAGTCGATTCTGCCAAACTGGATAAGCTAGTCAATCTGGTCGGTGAGCTGGTGATCAATGGCGCCAAAATGGAACAATTGTCAGATAGATATAGTGATGATGTACTTCATGAAACCATGGAAAGCACCATTAGTACCCTGGAAGAATTACGTGAAACAGCACTGGCTTTACGTATGATCCCCATTGGCGCAACTTTTAACCGCTTTCATCGGGTAGTTAGAGATATCTCACAGGAACTGGAAAAAGATATTCGCCTGGAAATCTATGGAGCAGACTCAGAGTTGGATAAAACCGTGATTGATAAAATATCCGATCCTCTGATGCACCTGGTTAGAAATTCACTGGACCATGGCATAGAAATGCCTGATGAGCGTGAACAGCTTGGCAAATCTCGTCAGGGCGTAATTAAACTTGATGCGCATCATGAGGCGGGTATGATAGTGATTCAAATTACCGATGATGGTGCAGGAATGGATGCCGACAAACTGGTGGAAAAAGCAATTGAAAAAGGTGTCATCAGTTCCGGACAGAAACTGAAACGTGGGGAAATCTTTAATTTAATTTTCGAACCGGGCTTTTCCATGGCCAAACAGATCTCTAATATTTCCGGTCGAGGCGTCGGCATGGATGTAGTCAGACGTAATATTGAAGCCTTGCGCGGAACTATTCTTATTACTTCTGAACTCGGTAAAGGGACAACCATTACCATTCAATTACCATTAACTTTATCAATTATTGATGGATTCCATATTAAAGTTGATCAGGAAGACTTTATTATTCCACTGGATATGATTAAAGAATGTATCACCTTAAATGAAACTCAAATCCAGGAATCATCAATGCACGACTATATTACTCTGCGTGGTGAGGTCCTGCCTCTCATTGAGTTAAGAAGCTATTATAGTTTATCTGGTGATTATGGCGATGATAGTGAAAACCATTTAAAACATCGTGAAAATATTGTCGTGGTACAGTTTGGCCAACAAAAAGTGGGTCTTGTTGTCGGCGACTTATTGGGTGAAATTCAGGCAGTTATTAAACCACTGGGACGTGTATTTAAAGGCCTTAATGGCTTTGCCGGTTTTACCATTTTAGGCAGTGGTCATATTGCTTTGGTTATTGATGTACCTGGCCTGGTCAAAGATGTCGTTACAAATGAAAAAACACAATTTGATAAGATTAAAAAAGATCAGATTGATACCTCTCGACGACTCTTACATTAAAAATCTAAAATGAATATGATGAAGCAATTTATGCTCAATGATCAGGAATTTAAAAATTTCTCTCAGATTATTGAGCAATATGCCGGAATACACATGGCCGAGGGCAAAAAAGCCCTGGTTGAAGGGCGTTTACGAAAGCGATTAGTGGCGCTTAACCTGGAAACCTATAACGATTATTATAAAATTGTTCGTAATGATAATAATAAAACTGAACGACAACTTTTTATTGATTTATTAACCACCAATGAAACCTGGTTTTTTCGTGAAGAAAATCATTTTAATTTTTTAAAAAAAATTCTTGATGATAGAAACCCGCAACAGCCTATGAATATCTGGAGCGCTGCCTGTTCCAGTGGTCAGGAACCTTATAGTATTGCCATGTTAATGGCCGAAGAAAGAGAGTTGAGCAGGCCCTGGAATATACTGGGCACCGACATTTCTAATAAAATTTTAACGTCCGCGAAAAAAGGTGTTTATTTAAAAAAGAATATTAAAGGCCTGTCTAAAACACGGGTGAGAAGATTTATGTTAAATGGTGTTCGCTCTATGTCAGAATATCTGGCAATTGTACCAGAATTAAAAAAACGTATAGACTTTCAACCCTATAACTTAACCAGTAGTCCCCTGCCCTCAATAAAATATGATGTGATTTTTTGCCGAAATGTCTTAATTTACTTTGATAATGATACCAAAAAAAAGGTCATTGACAGACTAATTAAAGCTTTAAAGACAGAAGGATACCTTTTTACCGGACATTCAGAGTCGCTGCATGGCGTGTATGATAATCTAAAGGTAATCAATCCTTCCATTTATCAACGAATTTAAGATTTATAATGTTATTTTTAATAGTAGAATAAGTTCATGAGCAATAAAATTAAAGTTCTGATTGTCGATGATTCTGCTCTGGTCAGAAAAGTATTGTCCGATATATTATCCAGTGATAGCGGCATTGAAGTCATTGGTCAGGCTCGGGATCCTATTTTTGCGCTGGAGCATATTAAGAAACAACGCCCGGATGTTATCACTCTCGATGTAGAAATGCCGCGAATGGATGGCGTCACTTTTTTAAAAAAATTAATGTCCGAAGATCCAATTCCAGTTGTTATGTGCTCAAGTTTAACCGAACGCGGTGCCGATACAGCTATGGAAGCACTAAAAAATGGAGCGGTTGAAATTATTACCAAACCCAAAGTTGGTGTTAAAGGATTTTTGCAAGAAGCGGTTGATGAAGTTATTCATGCGGTTAAGGCGGCTGCAAAGGCCAGGGTAAGAAAAAGGGTTGTATCGCTGGAAGTACAAAAGAAAAATTCTGCTGATGTGGTATTAACTAAGACCACGCGGGCAATGTCAGAAACCACAGAAAAAATTATTGCCATTGGTGCTTCAACGGGTGGAACTCAGGCTCTACGCGATGTACTGGCCATGATGCCGGCTATTTCACCGGGTATTTTGATTGTTCAGCACATGCCGGAAAAATTTACCTCTTCTTTTGCCAATAGTTTAAATGATATTAGTCCTATGGATGTATATGAAGCACAAAAAGGTATGCGCTTAACACCTGGAAAAGTTTTATTGGCACCAGGTGGCAAACACATGTTATTAAAACGCAGTGGTGCGCAATATCATGTTGATATTATTGATGGCCCTTTAGTTAGTCGCCACCGCCCTTCTGTTGATGTATTATTTCGCTCGGTTGCTCGTTATGCCGGCAGAAATGCCGTTGGCTGTTTAATGACCGGCATGGGAGATGATGGTGCGCAGGGATTACTGGAAATGAAGCAGGCAGGTGCGATAACATATGCACAGGATGAGGCAACGTCGGTTGTCTTTGGCATGCCCAAAGAAGCATGGAAAAGAGGAGCTGCAAAGGAATTAATTGCTTTAAAGAAGATTCCTAGGACATTATTAAATGCGTGTTCTTAATCTCCCCCTTGCCTTAGAAGGCCCTACTTTTGGTGAAAAAGGGGGAAGCAGTTTGAAAATATTTATTATAAATAGGTTAACAAAATGGCAAAAAAAATATTATTTGTTGATGACTCCAAATCCATGAGACAAGTGGTTGGCATCGCATTAAAAAAAGCAGGTTATGAGGTTGAAACGGGTGAAGATGGGCAGGATGGTGTCAGTAAATTAGATACCCGTTTTCATGCCATTATCAGCGATGTCAATATGCCCAATATGAATGGAATTGAATTTATTAAGGCGATTAAACAAAACCCAACCAATAAGTTCACACCGATCATTATGCTGACAACTGAATCGGGTGCTGATTTAAAAAAACAAGGACAGGAAGCCGGCGCTAAAGTATGGATGGTAAAACCATTTAAACCAGACCAATTACTGATGGTGCTTCAGAAACTGCTTGGCTAAACGATGACAACTTTAAGTGGCGCTAGAAACACTTACTGGGATCCACGTTTTAAAAGAAATACGGTCAAGCTATTACCCGGTGAATATTATGCGACCACTTCAAATAACATGCTGGTAACCGTTTTAGGTTCCTGTGTTGCTGCCTGTATTCGGGACACAAAAAGCGGCATCGGCGGTATGAACCACTTTTTATTACCTCAAAAACGTCAACAACCGGTAGAACATTTTATTAAAGACTATGATCATCCGGAAATGCGCTATGGCGATATGGCCATGGAAATACTAATCAATGGTATTATGAAAAAAGGTGGTAATAGGCGCCATTTTGAAGCCAAAATCTTCGGCGGCGCTCAAATGTTCGAATCGGTTATGGAAATCGGTAAACAAAATATTACTTTTGTTAAAGAGTATCTGGACTTTGAAGAAATTCCCATCACAGCCAATGATCTCGGTGGAGAGTTTGGTCGAAAAATTTATTTTATTCCTAAAACCGGTGATGTTTTTTTAAAAAGAATCAATAAGATTAATAATAATACAATCAAATCCCGTGAAATGAAATACCTGGAACAAAGTCGTAAAGATAAAGCCGAGTCGCAGATTGATTTTTTTTAGTTTAGGCCGTATATACCAGTAATCTTTCAATGAAATATCACAGGTATAAACCTAAATTAATCCCTTAAAAGAAATCAATATCCCCGGCTTCTATTTTCTCATCATCATTTGCTTCAATCTCATTTTTATCAACCAGTTCTTGATAGTATTGCACCTGATTTCTGCCATGTTCTTTAGCATAATATAATGCATTATCAGCCTGTTCAATCACATCTGCCGGGTATAACTGGTTGGTGATCTGAGTATAGCCAATACTAACAGAAAGAGAAGCCAAATCTGCATAGGAATGATTGAATATTTCTTTACGAATTCTTTCAAAGCCATCTTTAGCGGTCTGTTGTTCATTGGCTAACATAATAATAACAAATTCCTCACCACCATAACGAAAACAACTATCATAATCACGAATCGATTTTTCCATTAAGCGGGCGACCAGAATCAAAATATCATCACCATATAAATGGCCAAAATTATCATTAATACTTTTAAAATGATCAATATCAACAACACCAAGCCAAAAAGTACTATTTTTAAGGCTTTTTCTTTTATCTTCAGGAGAATAGTCAGGGTATTTCAGAATATTGCTTTCAGTACTATTGTTGCGAATTAAGATACGGGTAATTTCACTATCCAAAGTTTCACGATTTAATAACTGAGTCAATTTATCACGGCAAGACTTATCAATTAATTCCAGATAATTAGAATAAACCTTAAGCATCGCGTGAATTAGTTGCTGGTTACGATAATTTATTTTATCATTTGACTGAATTAGAACGGCAAAGACAGATTTACTTCTATTGCTTGCTGGAAAAATAATATGATATTGTTTATCACTTTCATTTGGCATTACAATGGTTGGAATATTCTCATCTATAGCTTCTTGTATTTTTTCATTAAAACGATCAGGTAAAGTTTGGTTTCTAATTTCATTGTCCAGAGTGTCAATGACTTTACCCTTGGAATATGCCATTAATGCCAGACCGACATTGGCATCATTTTCAATAACTCGATATAACCGTAATTCTTTTGAATCTGCATATTCAGTCAATGTTTGTAATAAACTGCGCTCAATAATATCTTTATCAAGATAAGAAGTAACCTCTGCCAGGCTATCAACAAATTTATAACCATCTACAGGTTTCATTTATTTACCAATCTTTGATCTTTTAAAAGAAATCAATCGTATCTTCTTCTACTGTGGTTGAAGAAGCATCCTCTTTTTCAGAGCGCATTTTATCCATGACTTTATTGAGTTCTTCATCAATCTTCAAACTGGCCTCAAATAATTGATCAACTTTGAGTGTACTTTCCTCTGCGAGGTTAAGTAATTCATCTTCCTGTTCAATAGATAATAAGCCATCTTTTCCAAACTTTGACAATTTACCATTAATATCACTGGCTAAATCTTCTACAACTTTTGTGACATCTGCATTCAATTTTTGACTTGCTTCGCGATAATTAAGCAATACATTATTAAATTCTTCGACACTGATAATGGCATTAAAGCCAATTTCAAAACCATCCATAAGCATAGCAATATTATCAATATCTTCGCCGACTTTTGTCACCAATAAGGAAGCTGATTCCCAGTTAAAAACTGCTCGATCATTACCGAACTGAAAAATTCTCGATTCATCTTTTAATAATAATAAAACATCCTTATTAATTTTCTTTGTTGTATTATCAGCAATAAACTCATCATGTTTATCACTATGTATTAAGATAGTCGCACTGGTTCCAAAAGAATGTAACACCGAAAATAACTGTTCACAAAGGCTTTGAATATTTGGACAAAAAAAACTATGCTGCAAAAAACGATTAATATCCATTAATTTAGCATTATCATTTTGCAGAACCAGCATGGTATTGGTAATATCTTCCAACTCCTGCTGAACTTCATTCAGCTCACTTTTAACTTCATTTGCCTGCTGATTTAGATTTTTATTTAGCAGAATTTTACGAATATGATTTTGTAAAATTTTATAACCATACTGCTGAGAAATTGAGGATAAAGGGAAATAGTCAACTTTCTCGAGACTATTTTCTTGTTCTTTATTGGTGGTGATATAAATGCAATGAGTAGCAAGCTTATTATTTTTTTCAATTTGTGCTCGTAACTTCTGAAGTTCCTGCTTTTGAATATTTTTGCCGACCTCAATCAAAACGACAGCGGCAGGTTTATTATTAAAACTTTCAACTAATTCATCAAAGTCAGTAAAAATAACAGGATTAAATTCATCCAAAGCGGTTATACAATGTTTCTGGCAAGTATCAGAGACATAATATAAAACGATACGCTCAGACCCACTCATTTACTTATCATCCTGTTGCTGTATAAATTGACCAAGTTGCATATCAACTTCACAGACATGATGCATTAGCCAATTCTTCAAAAACTCCATGAGCTCTATGCCAATCATAAAATTGCCATTGTTCATGCGTTTTTCAAAATCCAGGACTTTTTCAACTAATTGCTGATGTTCATTATGGTGTTCTGATGTCTGAGGAAATTGATATTTATCCATTAAGCTTTCTTCATAAGAAAAATGCTTTTGCACATACACTTTAAGCGCATCGAAGACTTTATCAATATCATCTTTATCAGCACCAGACATTAATATATTATTGAGTTCATTAATAATATTAATTAAGATTTTATGTTGTTTATCAATTGCTGGAACACCAATACTATATTCCTCAGACCAGACAAAAAACTCATCCATTTAAGTTCACTCTAGGTAATTTATTTACCTTAATAATTATAGCCTATCAGGCCATAAATAGCAGTCTTTTATAAGAGTTTTTAGTCATTTTTATCTTCAGTGTTTAGTTACCTAAAAGGTTAATTTTAGCATTAGCTCAGGTACTGAAGAAACCTGATGATATTTAGTATCATTATAATAGTTCCAAAATAACCCTATATTGATATATTTTATATCTTGAAACAGTTGATAATAAAGTTGATTTTGAGTAAAGATTGAATCTGGCGTGTATTCAACAAAGCCAAGAAAATGAAAGCGACTGCTTAATTTTCTTCCGTAGGCAAATGAAAGTTGAGTGGTATAATCATAATTATCCGTTTTATAGTAATAACCTATACTGGAAAAGTCTAAAAACGGTATTTTCAAATCTGCACCGAAACCATAAAGATGGGCTTCATAATCATTGCCTTTATTGATTTGATAATTGAGAGTTATATCTTGAACCAGGCCAAAATCAATAGTCTTATCAAATGTTTTAGCAATAGAAAGACGAGGCTGTATCTCAAAATAATACAGCTCTTTTTCTGTGGTGTTCACATAATCAAAAAAAGAAAAGATATCACCGCCAATATTCAGTGGCAGTTTTGAAAAAGCGGTATAGTTTTCGTATGTACTAGTTGCCTTCTTTCCATCTGAGGTGTCATGAAACGTGTTATGAGTAAACTTATCCGAGTACAAAAAGACCAGGTTGTTTGAGGTGTAGTCTATGCCTGCGTTAGCAAGAATAGGGAATACCAGTAAAATAATAAATTTTTTCAAAATTTTCTCGCTTGTATTTATAAATAATAATTTTAGACAAAATCATGAAACTTCAAAGATATAAGTAAAAACATTTTGTCCATCAATATAATCAACACTATAACTAATTTGATATTTCTCACAAATTCCTTTAACCATATTTAATCCCAAACCTAAACCTCGTTTTGCTTCATTTTCCCGGTAATTTTTTTCAAAAATCCGGGATTTATTTTGAATCTGCTCTCCAGTCGTTTTAAATTCTAAAACAACTGAATTGGCGTTTTTTAAAAGGTTAATAATGATTGGATTATTTTTTAAGCCGTATTTAATACCATTAGCGATATTATTATCAATCAGTCTCTCTAATTCTATGGTGTTAATATAGGTAGATATATTGCTTTGAATACTCGGTTTTATTTCTTTTTGATTTACCCTGGAAATCGTTGCGAAAAAATCAATTCTTTTATTCAGAATGTCGCTTAGAGAAATTATTGATGGTTCATAATCAATTGAATCTGCAGTAATAATATAAGCAAGGTCTTCATAGGAATTTGATAACATGTTGATAGATGAATCAATCTTTTCGATATAGCTTGATAAAGAATCATCGGTTTGTAACATCTTAACCATTTCGCTATTCATCATAATATTGGTTAGCGGGGTTCTTATTTGGTGCACCGTATCAGCAATAAATCTTTTATTTTCATTAAGTAAATTTATATTTGCTTCTATTTTATGATTTAATTGATTGTGCATTTCATTATAACAATTATTTAATACTTCAATTTCCATTGTTTTTATATTCAGGACATTTGAGTAGCGATTATTTTTGATGTTATCAATTATCTTTAATAGCTTATTTGAGACATTTTTTATAATAAATAAATAAATAAATCCTAAAGTTATTAATATAAAAAGAATCTGTGCTAATGCGTGATTTAAAGTACTTTGTAAATCGTCTGCTAATTCTTTTGTGTTATAGATAGATTTAATAATAAGTTTAGTTTCGATTGATTTATTAAACAGTCCATCCGTTATAGAGTAAATTGAAAGTTGATGTTTTGATAAGTCAAGTTTGTAAGCAAGCTTATCATCAGTAAACAGTTTATCTATCTCAGAATTGACTTGTATTTTCTTATCATTGATATTTGAGTTTAATAGCACTGTTATATTATTTTTTTTAATTCTTAAATCATTAACTAATTGAGACAAAAAGAATTTTGTTTTTTTCCATCCAAGTTCTAATGATTGTTTAGTAAAACTTTGCTTTTCAAACTCAATCTTTTGGATTATATTTTCGGTAGCTAAATAAAGCTCTAACTGTCCCCAATCTTTGATTGAAAGGTATTTATGCTTTAATTCTTTAAAAAAATCTAAAACGAATGCTATTTGTAAAAGGTATTTGCCATCATTGGAACGTTTCAATAAATATCGCTTAAACTGCATTGATGATGAATCAATTTTTATGGGTGAAATATCTATAGCCACTTTTTTATTAAAAATGGAATCAAATAAATTTCTTAAAACTTTATATTGACCTAAATTATAGCCGATATCATTTTTATATGATGCTTGTTCAATAATATAATCTTTATTAATTAAAAATATTTGATAAGAGCCAAAAGATACGTCTTTATTTAGTTCATTAACTGCACTTTCAATATTAAAATTGTTACTATCATTCTTATAGAGTTCATATAGCTGATTTATTTTTGAGACATTATTCGCTTCAGTTTTATTAAAATCATATTGTAACTTATCAAAAAGAAGTCGATAATCTTCCCTTATTTGTTGAGTAACATTGACATATTTATTGATAAAATTTTGACTTAGAGTATTGCTATAATCCTGATATTTGATGGTATCACCAACAATTGTGATCGCAAATATCAAAAGGATAAAAGATAATATATAATAATTGAGTTTAACTCTCTTAAATAACAAAATTTAAGGTCCTTGTTTATTTATTTCTGTTCAAAAATTTTGTTTTAAGAGTTAATTCTTAACTTCAAATTTATACCCTATTCCTCTATGAGCAAAGATAAAATTTTGACCATTATCGAAATGTTTTCTTAATTCATTCACTAATTGTCTTATTGGATAAGAATCTTTAAGCTCATTTTCCCAAACATAGTTTTCAATTTTTTCTGTGGTTATAGTTTTATTGATATTTTGTAAAAATAAGTTTAGTAACCGTTTCTCTTTTTTTCTTAATCTTTTAACAATACCATCAACACACAATTCCTCATATTCGTAATTATAAGTTATTGTTTTAGAAATATAAAAAAGAGAATTATTATCCATCGGCTTATGAATTAATTTTTCAATTCTAATCTCCAGTTCTTCTAAATAAAATGGCTTTTTTATGTAATCATCACAGCCATTTTGATAGGCAGATTTAAAATTCTCTAATTCCATTGATGCCGTTATCATAATAACAGGTGTTTCTAAATCTTTTTGTCTTATATATTTTACAATTTCCAAACCATTAATATTTGGCAGATTGATATCAATAATATACAAATCAAAATTTGATTCATCGATGACATCAATCGCATTAGCGCCATCATCTAAAGCAATAAGCTTATTATTTTTTAGCTTTAGATAATCAGAAATGGTGTCATTTAATATAGAATCATCTTCTAACAGTAAAATATTCATTTATTTCTATTCATTTTAACCAATGTTATATGTTATTCAAAGTAATAAGGCTCAACAATTAACCTAACATCACTTTATTTTTACCATTTGATTTAGCGCGATATAGTGAGGTATCAGCCCTATTGATTAAGGCATCAATGCTTTCATTCGTCTTATATTCGACAACACCAAGAGAAATACTGACCTCATCGACTTTATTAAATGGGTACTGCTCAACTTCGCTACAAATTCTTTGAGCAACATGATCTGCATACATTAGACTTGTTTCGGATAATAAAATCAGAAATTCATCACCGCCCCAACGCCCAAGATAATCAATATCGCGTAATTGATGTAAAACGACTTTAACCACATCAATTAATATTTCATCCCCTACTCTATGGCCATAGGAGTCATTAATCTTTTTAAAATGGTCAATATCAAAATATATCAAACATAAAGGATGTTGATATCGTTTTGATCTTTTAATTTCCGTTGCTATTATTTCCCTAAAACTTCTTCTGTTTCGTATTTCCGTTAAAGGATCAAGACTTGCTATTTTTTCCAGATTTTTATTTTGCTGTTCTATCAGTTTTAATTCTATTATTTTATCTCTGGCCTTATTGATTCGTATCTCTAATTCTTCTAAGTGAAATGGCTTTTTCAAGTAATCATCACAACCAAGATGATAAGCTGATTTAAAATGTCCTAATTCCATTGAAGCCGTTATTATAATAATCGGTGCGTCCGGGTCATTGAGTCTTATAAGTTTAACTAGTTCCAAACCATTGATATTTGGTATATTAATGTCAATTATATATAAGTCAAATGAAGACTTATCGATTACTTCAATAGCATTAGCACCATCATCGAAGGTAGTTAGCTCATTACCTTTCATGGAAAGATAATTATCAATGGTTTCATTTAAAACAACGTCATCTTCTATTAGTAAAATTTTCACTTTCTCACTCTACTCTCTAAATCTGTACTACTCAATCAACTAAACTGTTCTAGTCAATCAACTAAACTGTACTAGTCAATCAACAAAACGGTACTAGTCAATCAACTAAAGTAGTTTTTATTGCTAATTTACCATTACTTTGTCAGATGAATGTCAAATTTTCGTAATTTATTTAAAAATAAATTATTTCTACAAGCTATCCGGGGTCTGTTGTTACTATTTAAATTTCCTGGAAACAATTGTTTTTACTAATTGATAGGTACGATACTCAATTCGCTCAATTAACTTTTCCTGAAACAAGTTTTCAACCAACTCAGAATTTAATTTTCCATATGTCGATAATGTCAGGCTTACCGCCCTGCCAATACTATCAAAAATGAGTCCATAACAGATTGCATGTAAGAA
>JADGAU010000076.1 GCA_015231865.1 Gammaproteobacteria bacterium
TTAAATAATGAATTGTTTAATTTAACAAATTACAACTCTAAAACCAACCAGACTGACTCATCTGTTGATCAAAATAATAAATTTCTTAAAGGTAAAAATCGGAAATATACGGATGAATTTGCTGATGAATTACAAACACAATATGAGAAGCTTGAACAGCAACTTGAAAAATATTCCAAATTAAATGAAAAAAAATAACTTTTATTCTAAATAAATCCAGGAGCTGTTGATCTTTCTGAAAGATCAACAGGCCAATAGCAGAACAAATAGGATCTTTTGAGAATGAGCTATAGCTCAATTACAAATGCAATGACTGTAGATGTTGAAGACTATTTTCAGGTCGCAGCCTTCGATAATTTTATATCACCGGATAGTTGGGATTCTATTTCACATCGGGTACAGAATAATACGTTTAAAATTTTAGATTTATTTGCTCAGCACCAGGTAAAAGCAACGTTTTTCACATTAGGTTGGGTAGCAGAAAGATATCCAGACATAGTCAAAAGAGTTGTCAATGAGGGCCATGAATTAGCCAGCCATGGCTATGCACATAAAAAAGCCACCTCACAAACAAGACAGGAATTTAGAGAAGATATTATTAAGGCTAAACAAATTCTAGAAGATATTTCCGGCAAAGAAATAAAAGGCTATAGAGCACCAAGCTATTCCGTTAGTAAAAAAAATTTATGGGTTCATGAAGAGTTATATGACACAGGTCATCAATATAGTTCCAGCGTTTACCCTGTGAAACATGATTTATATGGTATCCCGGATGCACCAAGATTTACCTACCAGTGTAAAAATGGCTTGATTGAAATTCCCATATCTACCTTAAAAATAGGTAGTAAGAACCTTCCTGCGGGTGGTGGTGGTTTTTTTCGACTTTATCCTTATGCTTTAACACGCTGGGTGATTAATCATATCAATAAAACGGATCAGCAAGCGACCAGTTTCTATTTTCATCCATGGGAAATTGATCCTGAGCAACCAAGACAAGAACAAGCCAGTTTAAAGTCAAAATTTAGGCATTATTTAAATCTGCATAAAACAGAAGCACGCTTAAAACAGCTATTAACTGATTTTAACTGGGATAGAATGGATAAAGTGTTTTTGTAAGTTATTAAATTTTCATTTAATTATACTAGAGAACAACGTGACAGCGATAAATATTAAATATGTAGAAGAAGACTATAAGGATAAATGGGATAGTTATGTTCATAAGCATAAACAATCAACATTTTTTCACCTGTTTGCCTGGCGTTTGGCAATAGAAAAAACTTTTAAACATCAGTGCTATTCTCTTGTAGCAGAAAAAGATAATGAAATAGTTGGTGTTTTACCATTAGGTCATATTAAGAGCATGCTTTTTGGTAACACTTTAATCTCTTCACCATTTGCTGTCTATGGTGGAATTTTAGCTGATAATCAAGAAACTTATGCTCTTTTAAGAGACGAAGCATGCCAATTAGCAAGAAAATTAAATGTTGATCATTTAGAACTTAGGAATAAAAATAGAGATAATCCTGATTGGCCAACAAAAGAACTTTATGTCTATTTTAGTAAAGAACTAAAAGACAACGATGACGAAAATTTAAAATTAATACCACGTAAACAACGTGCAATGGTTAGAAAGGCCATAAAAGAAGATTTGGAGTATGAAATTGGAAAAGATATTAGTTCATTTTATCAAGCTTATTCAGAAAGTGTCCGAAACTTAGGCACCCCGGTATTTCCTAAAAAACTTTTTCAATCTTTATTAGAGTCGTTTCCTGATAATAGCGATGTCTTGAAAGTGACTAAAGATTCAAGATTAGTAGCGAGTGTTTTAAGCTTTTATTATAAAGATGAAGTACTTCCTTATTATGGTGGCGGCACATCAGAAGCTAGAGCATTAAAAGCTAATGACTTTATGTATTGGGCATTAATGCAGCATGCAACTAAGAAAGGTATCAACTCTTTTGATTATGGGCGAAGTAAGGAAGGGACAGGTTCTTATAGTTTTAAAAAGAACTGGGGTTTTGAACCGACTCCTCTATATTACGAATATTATTTAGTTAAATCAAAACAGATATCTGAAATTAATCCACTGAACCCTAAATATCAATTGTTTATTAAAATGTGGAGAAAATTACCGCTATGGTTAAGCCAAATTATTGGCCCGTTTCTAGCTAAAGACTTAGGCTAAGGCATTATTAAATACGATTAATGAATTCTTATAAAAGCCAAAATGTATTACTACCATTAATAATAACTCTATTATTGTGGTTTGTTTTGTATTTTGAAACCATGGCATCGATGGCAAAAACATGGTGGACTTCTGACACCTTTGCGCATGGTCTTTTAATTTTTCCAATTTCATTTTACTTAATTTGGAAAAAAAGACATTTATTATCGGATAGTATTTCCAAACCAAATTATCTTTTCATTGTAGGATTATTAGCGATTGTTTTTCTCTGGATTTTAGCAGCTACTGTTGATGTTCAGGTAATTAAACAATTGGCAATGATACTTATGTTGCCTGCTATTTTAGCTTCATTATACGGTTATAAAATTCTCAAGGTTTATGCCTTTCCGCTTTTTTACCTGATATTTGCAGTTCCCTTTGGTGAGTTCTTAATTCCGCAATTACAGGAAGTAACGGCCATTTTTACAGTAATGGGGCTAAAATTATCAGGAATTCCTGTTTTTGTAGAAGGCATGTATATTTCAATACCAGCAGGTGATTTTGAAGTGGCAGTCGCCTGTAGTGGGATCAGATATTTAATCGCTTCTTTAGCATTAGGGGTATTATATGCCTATTTAACCTATCAAAAATTATCCAAGCGAATTATCTTTATTGTTTTATCCCTTTTAATTCCTATTATAGCAAATGGAATACGTGCCTATGGAATAGTGATGATTGCTCATTTAAGTGATATGAAATATGCCACTGGCGTTGACCACCTAATTTATGGTTGGTTGTTTTTTGGCTTAGTTATTTTTGTATTATTTTATTTGGGCAGTTTTTGGCGTGATGCTGAGCCAAATACAATTCCTGAAATTAATACAACCGTCAGCAATAAAGACTTTCCTAAGTTAATTGCAATTGTCAGCGTTATTAGTGTTTTATCTTTAGGCCCGATATCTCATTATTATATTAACTCGGTTTCAAATGAGAAAATAAAACCCATTAATTTAGTAAATGCTTCAATAGAGAATTGGCAAGTTTCTTTAAATAATCATAGTAATTGGAAGCCAACGTTTATTGGTAATGATCTTGAACTTCGACAAAGTTATAAAAAAGCTAAAATAAAGGATTTAAATTCTGAAGAGTTAATTTCCGTATACATTGCCTATTACCAAAACCAGACCCAACAAAAAGAATTGATAAATCATGGTAATTCGGCATTTGATTTGGACAAAAACAAGTTACTAATGAACACAACATTACCTATAACCATTGATTCAAAAACTATTCACGCCAAATATTATCAGCTATTACATAATTATAAAAAACAGCGCTTAGTGATTGGTTGGTATTATGTTTTTGGCTATTCTTTAAATAATCCTATTGCTATTAAAATAATACAAGCTATTGGTAAAATAACGGGCTTAGCCAGAGAAGGTTATTATATTGCTTATGCTATTGACTATGACGGAGAAGAAAGTCTTGCTAAAAAAGAGTTGATTGATTTTATTAGCAAACATTGGCCACAAATAAAAAATGATTTACCGTGATGAAAAAAATTAAAGTACTGCACTTAATTTATCGTTTTGATATCGGTGGTTTGGAAAAAGTTCTTGCCGAGAGTATTAACAACCTTAATGAAGGGTTTGAACATACAGTCGTTAGTTTAACTGAAATAGCACAATATGCATCAGAAAATTTAAATTATCAAATACCTTTAATTGCTCTTAATAAGAAACCCGGAAATGATTTTTCAATTTATGGCCGGCTCTATAAGTTATTAAAAGAAATAAAACCGGATGTATTGCATACGTATAATTTGCCTACTTTAGAATATCAATTAATTGCTTTTTTTGCGGGTGTTAAAATAAGGATACATGCCGAACATGGAAGAGATATTAGTGATCCGGAAGGTAAAAACAAAAAATACAATATCCTTAGACGAGTAATAAACCCTTTTGTAAAACATTGGGTAACGGTGTCAAATGATCTGTATCTGTGGTTGCAAACGACAGTTAAAATAGCAGATCATAAAAATAAGCTTATTTATAATGGCGTAGATACTGAAATTTTTAAACCTTCTAATAAGGTACATAATGGTTTTATTATCGGTACTATAGGGCGTTTTGACCCAATTAAAAATCAAAAAATACTAATTGATACGTTTTTACATATAAAAAATACAGAGCCTGAGCTGATTAGTCATCTTAAAATCTGTATTATTGGTAAAGGTGATGAATTTGAAAATATCCAACAATTAATTAAACAAAATGACCTGGAAAATTATTTTGACTTGCCGGGTGTTAAATATGATATTAATGAACAGTTAAATAATTTTGATATATTTGTTTTACCTTCAATTGCTGAAGGTGTGCCGATGACCTTATTAGAAGCTATGTCAGTAGGGTTACCATCGATTTGTTCCAATGTCGGAGGGATTCCTGAAGTGTTGCCTCACAACTCGGGATATCTGGTAGCTCCGGAAAATGTTCAGGAATTAAGTGAAAAATTAATTGAATTAATGAAAGATGCAAATAAAAGAAAAGAAATGGGGCAAAATGCCAGAAAACAGGTCATTGAAAACTTCAGTATTCAAGCAATGGTCAATCAATACAAAAAGCTATACTCTAAGCTTTAACTTTTAACTTTTAACTTTTAACTTTTAACTTTTAAATATTATGTGCGGAATTGCCGGAATTTTTGATTTAAACCACAATAGAGAAATAGACTATTCTGTTTTACATAACATGAATCAGGCGCAGTTACATCGTGGCCCGGATGAAGGCGGAATATTTAATGAAAAAGGTATAGGCCTTGCGCATAGGCGATTGTCAATTATTGATTTATCTACAGGACAGCAGCCATTATTTAATCAGGATAAATCAGTTTGTATTGTATTTAATGGAGAAGTCTACAATTTTAAAGAATTAACTAAAATTCTAAAGTCAAAAGGTTATACTTTCCAAACACATTCAGACACAGAAACTATTGTGCATGCATGGGAAGAATGGGGGGAGCATTGTGTTGATCATTTAAGAGGAATGTTTGTCTTTGCCATTTGGGATAAGAATCAGCAGCAATTATTTATCGCTCGTGACAGATTAGGAATAAAACCCTTGTTTTATTCTATTACTAATGATGGTTTTTTAATATTTGCATCAGAATTAAAATCTCTTATGCAACATCCTAAATTTATAAAAGAATTAGAAACTTCTGCAATTGAAGATTATTGTGCCTTGGGCTATATTCCAGAGCCAAAAACAATTTATAAAAATGTTTATAAATTTCCAGTTGGCCACGCAGTAGTTGTTAAGCTGGGAATGAAACAGATTAAACCCAAGCAATATTGGCATATTCCTTTTTTACCGGTTGCAGTTGAATCAGAAAATCAGGCCAAAGATGAATTAATTCATCGTCTAAAAGAAGCGATAGATATAAGAATGTTAGCAGAAGTTCCTCTAGGTGCTTTTTTATCAGGTGGGGTTGATTCCAGTGGTGTCGTTGCTTTAATGTCCGAATTACAAAAAACACCAGTGAATACCTGCTCAATTGGCTTTAACGATAAAAAATATAATGAATCAGATTATGCGCAACAAATAGCAGAAAAATTTCAAACCAACCATTTATCTAAAATCGTAGAAGTTGATGATTTCGCTTTGCTGGACCAATTAGTAAGTATCTACGATGAACCTTATGCGGATAGTTCTGCAATACCAACTTATCGAGTTTGTCAGTTAGCAAAAGAAAAAGTAACGGTTGCCTTATCCGGTGATGGAGCGGATGAAACATTATCTGGCTATCGAAGACATGTTTGGCATATGAATGAAGAAAAGTTACGTGCTAAGATCCCATATTCATTTCGAAAAAACGTGTTTGGTTTATTAGGCAAAGTTTATCCTAAAGCTGACTGGGCGCCACAGATTTTTAGAGCAAAAACGACCTTTCAGGCATTATCAAAAAATTCAGTGGAAGCCTATTTTAATACCGTATCTGTAATATCTGATGATCAGCGAGAATTACTCTATAGCAAAAAAATGAAACAGGAACTTTCACAATACCGGGCGATAGAAGTTTTTAATCAATACGCACAAAATGCACCAGGACTTGCATCTGAAGATCCCATTGCACTTATCGAATATTTAGATATGCGGACCTATTTAGTTGATGATATCCTAACCAAAGTTGATAGAGCTAGTATGGCAAATTCTTTGGAAGTCAGAGTCCCCATGTTGGATCATAAATATATTGAATGGATCTCGGGCTTACCATCAACATTAAAACTGAAAGGACAAACTGGAAAATATATTCTTAAAAAAGCCTTAGAGCCGTATTTGCCGGAAGATATTTTATATCGAAAAAAAATGGGATTTTCAATTCCTTTGAGCTCATGGTTTAGAGGTCCTTTAAAACAAAGGGTAAAAGACTGCTTATTGGGTGAAGAATTTCTGGATGCGGGATATTTCAACCCGGATTATGTCAATGCATTAGTATATGATCATCAATCAGGTAAACGGGAAAATAGTCGTACAATTTGGTCTTTAATGATGCTGGAATCTTTTTTAAGGCAAAATACTTAATTCTCAATTTTAGAAACGGGATTGCAAATGAAAATATTAGTAACAGGTGCAGCAGGTTTTATCGGCTCAAAATTATCAGAAGTTTTAGTTTCGAGAGGGGATGATGTTGTTGGTATCGATATTATCAACGATTATTACTCAATAGAATTAAAACACGCTCGTTTAAAACGAATTGAAGAAACTATCAGTCAGGCAGGGCCAAATAAAGGAACTTTTCGTTTTATTAAAATCGACTTGGCGGATAGAGAAGCCATGGAAGCTTTATTTGCGGAAGAACAATTTGACAAAGTAATGAATTTAGCTGCTCAGGCAGGAGTTCGTTATTCCATTGAAAATCCTTTGTCTTATGTTGATAGTAATATTGTCGGTTTTGCACATATTCTGGAAGGATGCAGACATAATAAGGTGAAACATCTTGTCTACGCTTCTTCAAGCTCAGTATATGGCCTTAATGAAAGCATGCCATTTTCTGTTCATGACAATGTCGATCATCCTATTTCACTTTACGCGGCTTCTAAAAAGTCCGGTGAATTAATGGCACATACTTATAGCCATTTATATAATTTACCAACAACAGGCTTAAGGTTCTTTACCGTTTATGGTCCATGGGATAGGCCGGATATGGCACTACAGAAATTTGCTAAAGCTATTTTCGAAGGAAAGGCAATTGATGTTTACAACTATGGAAAGCATCGACGTGATTTTACTTATATTGATGATATTGTTGAAGGTATCGTCAGAGTCCTTGATAATGTTGCCCAACCAAACCCTAACTGGAGTGGACAAACCCCCGATTCGGGTACGAGTCCGGCACCCTGGCGGATTTATAATATAGGTAATCAACAACCGGTTGAATTATTAACTTATATAGAAACTTTGGAAAAATATCTGGGTAAAACAGCAGAAAAGAATCTATTACCTTTACAACCGGGTGATGTGCCCGACACCTTTGCCAATGTTGAAGATTTGGTTCGAGATGTAAACTATAAGCCAGCGACTTCTGTGGAAGATGGTATAAAAGCTTTTGCCAGTTGGTATAAAGAATATTACCAGCATAACTAGATTAGTCATGACAAAGAAAATTAAAATTCTGACTTTTTCGACACTTTATCCTGATAAGGTTAGAACGCGTCATGGCATTTTTGTAGAAACAAGATTGAGGCATTTAGTCGCTAACGGTAATGTAGAAAGCCGGGTAGTTGTTCCAGTCCCCTGGTTTCCTCTACAACTTGGTCCTTATGCTGAATTTGCCAGGATCCCAAAAGAAGATATTCGACATGGGATTTCAATACAGTATCATCGTTTTCCTTTGATTCCCAAAATTGGCATGACGTTGTCGCCGTTTCTAATGGCTGTTTTCTTATACCCAACCTTAAAAAAAATCATAAATGAGGGCTATGACTTTGACCTGATTGATGCCCATTATTTCTATCCAGATGGCGTTGCAGCGGCTTTATTATCAAAATGGTTAAATAAACCGTTGACGATAACGGCAAGAGGAACCGATCTCAGTCTTATTCCTCAATATACGTTACCAAGAAAAATGATCCAATGGGCTGCAAAAAAAGCATCCGGGATGATTACGGTTTGTCAGGCTTTAAAAAACACCCTGGTTAATGAATTGAACGTTGAGGAAAAAAAAGTTTTTTCTTTAAGAAATGGTGTTGATCTCAAACTTTTTTATCCTTCACCCGAGAGAGAGCTAATCAGAAAAAAACTGGATATAAAAGATAAATCAATTATCAGTGTTGGGCACTTAATAGAAAGGAAAGGACATCACCTGGTGATTGAAGCGATGCTGAAATGTGCTGATGTTACTCTATATATAGCAGGAGATGGAGAAGAAGAAAATAATCTAAAAGCGCTGGTTTCTAAACTAAAATTAGAATCCAGAGTGATTTTCTTAGGCGCTTTATTACAAGAACAATTAAGAGCGTATTATTGTGCGGTTGATATGTTAATTTTAGCCTCAAGCCGAGAAGGTTGGGCCAATGTTTTATTAGAATCTATGGCTTGTGGTACTCCTGTTGTTGCTACAAATGTATGGGGAACACCTGAGGTAGTTAGTGAACCGGAAGCTGGAGTATTAGTAGACAGAACCATTACAAGTATTGCTGATGGGATTAAGCAATTATTTCAAAATTACCCTGATAGAAAACTGACAAGAAAATATGCAGAAAATTTTAATTGGGATAGTACAACAGATGGGCAGGAAAAACTGTTTGACTCGATCATAAAAAATAGAATTAATTATGATACATAAAATTGATAGTAGTTATTTAGAAAGATGGATGGTTTATCGAGACAATAGAAATAAAAAATGAACTTCTTTATAAAAACTACTAGATAAATTAACGTTTACTGCACTACTTTAATCTGGATAACAGATAATTTTATGACAACTGGCTATCAACTATAAACTACCAACTATAAACTATATTTACATGCAACCTTTACTATATCTAGTCCATAGAATCCCATACCCACCCAATAAGGGCGATAAAATACGTTCATTTAATATACTGAAATATTTATCAAATTATTATGATATTTATTTAGGTAGTTTTATTGATGCTCCCGAAGATCTACAATACAAAGAAAAACTCAAAGAATTTTGTAAAGAAACCCACATAGAAACGATTAACCCCAAAATAGCAAAAGTTAAAAGTTTAACAGGACTTTTTTCAGGTAAAGCCTTATCAATACCTTATTATGCATCAAACTCAATGCAAGTTTGGGTAAATAAAACGATTAAACAACATAATATTAAAAAGACTTTAGCTTTCTCGTCACCAATGGCTCAATTTTTAATGGGGCACACTGAAATTGATAGAATCATGGATTTTGTTGATATTGATTCAGATAAATGGCAGCAATATACCAACACCCATACAGGTGTCATGAATTTAATTTATAAAAGAGAAGCAAAATACCTATTTAAATATGAAAAACACATTGCGAACAGTTTTAATGCCTCATTATTTGTTTCTGATAAAGAAGCAGATTATTTTCAGCAATTGATCCAATACCGGAAAAGTCAGATTTTGGGTGTCTCAAACGGAATTGATTTTGAATTTTTTGATCCTGAATTAGAATATCAATCCCCCTATAAGCCAAATGAAAAGAATCTGGTTTTTACGGGAGCAATGGATTATTGGGCAAACTGTGATGCCGTTATCTGGTTTGCTAATGAGGTTTTCCCAAAACTTTATGCTAAAGATAAAAGTTATCGATTTATTATTGTAGGTTCTAATCCAACAAAAGAAGTAAAAGACTTAACTCGAATTGAAGGTGTTGACGTAACGGGTAGAGTAGAAGATATCAGGCCCTATATTAAACATGCTCATATTGCAGTTGCTCCTTTAAGAATTGCAAGAGGGATACAAAACAAAGTGTTGGAAGCACTAGCCATGAATAAAGTGGTTGTAGCTACTTCAAATGCTATGGAAGGAATAGAAATAAATCCCGAAATTGAACAAAATATAAAAGATAATGAGCAAGAAATAGTGGATTGTATTATTAATTTAAGCCAAAATGATGATATAGATTCTCGTGGTGAAAATGCAGGAAAATGGGTTCGCCAGAAATATAGTTGGGAAACGGTGTTAGAGCCATTAATGACTTTATTGGAATAATTAATAATAAATTAAACGTCATCTCTTTAATGTAGCTATAACAGCATTGGCACAAATAAAACAAAAGAAATATTCTGAAAGTATTAGAATGTACAAAATGAATTATTTATAGTTCGTATTTGTTTTGATAGCCAAGAAAAAAATATTACTGAATTTGAGTGGGAAAAAGTAGAATGATAATATTGAATTGTAAATGCTTAATTGTGAGTCAAATTCAACATTGAACATTGAACATTAAACATTAAACACTAAACAGACCATTATTTTAAAGAGACTAAACTATGAACTGGAGAGAATATATACATACAGACCAAAATGTATTAATAGGTAAGCCCATTATAATCGGAACAAGGTTATCGGTTGATTTTTTGTTGGGATTATTATCTGAAGGTTGGACTGAGGAAAAAATACTTGAAAATTATCCTCAGTTAACTAAAGAATCTTTACAAGCAGTATTTTCGCTCACTGCTGAAATATTACGTGAAGAATCATTGTATTTATTTGATAATCAAGCAGCCTAATGAAGCTTTTGATAAATGAAAATATACCCCTAGCTTTTAGGATAGTAATTAGTTAATAGTGAGTAGTGTATAATAATAAAGGTGGTGTAATATTTAGAAAACTACCAACTACCAACTACCAACTACCAACTACCAACTACCAACTACAAATTAGTTATTTATATGAAAATCTTACATATTTTTGATCATTCCATCCCACTTCATAGTGGTTATACTTTTCGTAGCATGTCAATTTTAAAAGAACAAGCTAAATTGGGCTGGAAAACGTACCATATCACGAGTCCTAAACATACTATGGGCGATCAAAAAGCAAATCTAAGTAGCCAGGAAGAAGTTGATGGCCTTCTATTTTATAGAAGTCAACCTCTAAAACGCTGGCAGATAAAATTGCCTATTTTAAATCACTGGTTTGTTGTTCAGAACTTAAAAAAACGTCTAAAAGAAATTATTAAAGAGATTAAACCCGACATCTTACATGCACATTCACCAGCATTAAATGGTTTAGCGGCTATATCAATTGGTAAATTATTTAATATTCCTGTTGTTTACGAAATTAGAGCATTTTGGGAAGATGCGGCGGTTGATCATGGCACAAGTTCAGAGCAAGGATTTAGGTATAAATTAACTAAAGCACTAGAGACTTATGTTGTTAAGAAAGCCGATGCGGTCACAACAATTTGTGAAGGCTTAAAAAAGGATATTATCGACCGCGGGATTATGCCTGAAAAGCTGACAGTCATTCCGAATGCAGTGAATATAGATAAATTTCAAGTCATTGCAGAAAAAAATAGTACATTAGCCAAACAGTATAATTTAGACGGTAATAAAGTAATTGGTTTTATTGGTTCTTTTTATGCGTATGAAGGTTTACCGTCTATTCTAAAAGCTTATGCAAAATTAAAAAGTGCTCTACCCAATGTCAAGGTTTTTTTTGTTGGCGGTGGGCCAGATGAAGAAAAACTAAAAAGATTAGCAAAAGAACTCAATATCGAAGACGATGTTATCTTTGCAGGAAGAGTACCTCATGACCAGGTTAATGATTATTATAGTTTAATTGATGTATTAATTTATCCTCGGGTATCTATGCGTTTAACAGAACTCGTTACTCCTCTAAAACCTTTAGAAGCCATGGCTCAGAAAAGATTATTTGTTGCATCTAATGTTGGTGGTCATAAAGAGCTAATCAAACATTCAGAAACGGGTTTTTTGTATAAACATGATGATATAGATGACCTAAAAAACATATTAGTTGATATATTGAAACAACTTGATAAATATCAGCTAATAAAAGACAATGGGAGAAATTATGTAGAAAACGAAAGAAATTGGACTAAAAGTGTGAGTAACTATATTAAATTGTATAATAACTTAACACTCTAAAATTAAATTTAACTACCAACTACCAACTACCAACTACCAACTAATTTTTTATGAAAAAAATTCTAATCGTTTTTGGGACTCGCCCAGAAGCAATCAAAATGGCACCTTTAGTTAACAAATTAAAACAAAATGAAAGTTTTAATGTTGCAGTTTGTGTCACAGCCCAGCACCGGGAAATGCTAGATCAGGTTCTATCATTGTTTAACATAGAGCCAGAATATGATTTAAATATCATGAAAGCAGGGCAAAGCCTTGCAGATATTACCGCTAAAGTATTAAATGGCCTGCAAAAGGTTATACAAGACTTTAAACCCGATAAATTATTTGTCCATGGCGATACAACTACTACTTTTTCAGCAAGTCTAGCAGCTTTTTATGAGCAGGTTGCTGTTTGTCATGTTGAAGCTGGTTTAAGAACCGGTAATCTCTATTCTCCCTGGCCAGAAGAAGCAAATAGACGATTAACCTCGGTGTTAACTGAGCTGCATTTTGCACCTACCAAACTTTCAAAAGAAAATCTATTAAAAGAAAATATTGATGAATCAAAAATTATCATCACAGGAAATACCGTCATTGATGCTCTCTTAGAAGTGAGAGATAAAATAACCAATAATAAAGAATTACAAGAACAATATAAAAATGAGTTTTCTTTTATTAATACCGAGAAAAAACTAATTCTGGTTACAGGGCATAGGCGAGAAAGTTTTGGTGAAGGTTTTGAAAATATCTGTCATGCATTAGCTGAGCTCGCTCAAAGAGTGGATATTCAAATATGTTATCCGGTTCATCTAAACCCTAATGTCAGGGAACCGGTTAACCGTATCTTATCAAAAGAAAAAAATATCTATTTAATAGAACCGCAAGATTATCTTCCTTTTATTTATCTGATGGATAAATCTTATCTCATCTTAACTGACTCAGGCGGTATTCAAGAAGAAGCCCCATCCTTAGGTAAACCCGTACTCGTTATGCGTGATACAACAGAAAGGCCCGAAGCAATAGAAGCTGGCACCGTTAAATTAGTGGGCACAGATAAAGACATTATTATTAACTCAATGAATGAACTGCTAGATGATGAAGAAGCCTATAAAAAAATGAGTTTTGCACATAATCCTTATGGGGATGGGAAAGCTTGTCAAAGGATACAGGAAGCGTTGAGTGAGTAGTGGGTAGTTAGTAGTGAAAGGAATTTTCTGTGAAATGTGAAACATTAGATGTTTGGAAACGTAGTTGTAGATTGAGTGTTGAAGTTTATAAATCTTTTCAGGAAGTAAAAGACTATGGATTTAAAGATCAAATTACACGTAGCTCATTATCAATAGCAAGTAATATTGCCGAAGGAATGGAAAAAGAATCGGATAAAGAAAAAGTTCGGTTTATTGAAATAGCAAAAGGTTCATCAGCTGAATTAATTACACAAATTTATATTGGAATTGAAATCAATTATATAGATAAAACTAGAGGGTTAAATTGGATTAAACAAGTTAACGAAATCCAGGGAATGTTAACTGGACTAAAGACTAATATCAGATCTAAAATTGAATAACTACACACTACACACTACACACTACACACTACACACTACACACTACTAACTACCTACTGTACCGGAAATAAAAATGACACCATCAACTACCAACAATCAACTATTCACCAATAAGCTATCAACTATATCCGTTATCGGCCTGGGCTACATCGGCCTACCAACAGCAGCAATTATAGCTTCTCGAGGCGTCGATGTTATCGGCGTTGATGTTTCACAACATGCTGTAGATACGATTAATCAGGGTAAAATTCATATTGTAGAGCCTGACTTAGATATAGTCGTGAAAAGTACGGTACAAATGGGTAAGCTTCGTGCAACGACCAAACCTGAACCTGCTCAGGTGTTTATGATCGCAGTGCCAACGCCATTTAAAGGGGATTATGAACCGGACTTATCTTATATTCAAAGTGCAGCAGAAGCTATTGCACCTGTCTTAGAAAAAGGCAATGTGATTATTTTAGAGTCAACTTCGCCAGTCGGTACAACTGAGAAAATAGCTCAATGGTTAGCAGATGCACGTCCAGACTTAACTTTTCCACAAAACGCAGGTGAAACAGCAGATATAAATATTGCGTATTGTCCTGAACGAGTTTTACCTGGGTATGTTTTACAAGAACTAGTTTCTAATGATCGAGTCGTTGGTGGATTAACTAAAACTTGCGCAAATAAAGCAAAAGAAGTTTATGAAATTTTTGTCAGAGGTGATTGTATTATTACGGATTCTCGCACAGCAGAAATGGCAAAACTAACAGAAAATTCATTTAGAGATGTGAATATCGCTTTTGCCAATGAGCTATCGCTGATTTGTGATAAGTTGCACATAAGTGTCTGGGAATTGATTAAACTTTCAAACCGCCATCCAAGAGTCAATATATTAAGCCCAGGACCAGGAGTAGGAGGGCATTGTATTGCTGTTGATCCCTGGTTTATCGTAAGTAAAACACCGGAAGAAGCTAAACTCATCAGAGCAGCCAGAGAAATTAACGACGGCAAACCTCATTATGTAATAAAACAAATTAAAGAAGCAGCGGATCAATTTAAAAAACCGATTATTGCTTGTTTAGGTATTGCATTTAAAGCGGACATTGATGATTTAAGAGAGAGCCCTTCATTAGATATTACCAAAGAATTAGCTGAATCAGGAATTGGTGAAATATTGGTAGTAGAACCTAATATTCATGAATTACCAGAAAAATTAACTCAAGTAGGGGCAAAGCTAGTCAGTCTTAATGAAGCAATGGAAAAGGCAAATACAGTTGTAATCTTAGTTGATCACAAAGAGTTTAAGAACATGAATCATGCAGAATTTAATACCAAGGCAGTG
>JADGAU010000077.1 GCA_015231865.1 Gammaproteobacteria bacterium
TTCGTCGTTGCATAATTGAGATAGGGATCTATAATGCGTTTATTCAATGTATGCTGTATTGAGGTAATTTCTTTTAATTCAGGCAATATTTGTTCAATAAGGATGTCGGCTTTATCAGAGACTTTACTTGTAGAATCAAGAGTAAAATGTACAACAATAGCAACAGAAATAATTAAAATTAGAAATAAAGTAGCCAGCTTATATTTCGATTGGGTTAATTTAAAAATACTGGTTCGCATACAATCCTTTAAATTAAGAGCACATTCAAATTTCTCGAATAAATAAGAGTTATTGTAAATTTATTTCTTTATTGCAATAAAAGCAAGTAAAGATAGTGGAAATTAAAATATTTTTGACGATTTAAACATGAAGAAAGAAGTTTTAATTTTAAAGTATATACCCGTGACATGGTGATATTCATATTTGTCAGAATTAATTGCTCTAAAATCAAAATGAATCTGATTAACAATTTTGGCTATTCCATAGAGACTAATGCCGGCACCTTTTTGATGTTTATCCTGTTCCATTTTCTTATCTGAAGTTCAGTTTAAGGTATACAGATAGAAATAATTTTTTATATTCTAAAATAGATAATTTATTTTTGGTTGTATATGCTATATTAAATACATACTATAATAATCCTGGGTTTATATCTGGGGCTGATATACCTAAGTCTTTAGTTAGTAAAATACAAAAGTTGCTGACTGAATTACGTCAGGTTGAAAATGGCTCTTCGATTTTAAACACTATGTCTACATAAAAGTTTCATTATTTAAATAATAATAGTTATCAACCTGTTAGAGCGTTTGTTAATATCTTTGAAAAGAATGTTCGATTAGTTGAATAACCGTAATTAAGGTAAAACGATTGTTAAGTAAGCTTGCTTTTTTCTTTACAGGGACTTTAAAGCGCCAATTAATATCAGGTGTCGCGATAGTTCATGCAGTACTCATGGCTTTATTCGTATGGGATTTAACGGTACGGCAAAAATCCATGCTGCTGGAGCGACAAATTGATCATGCACAAGCTTTATCACAAAGTATCTCGACATCATCATCCGGTTGGGTAGCAGCTAAAGATTATAATGGATTACAGGAAATTATTACTGCCCAGTCTCGTTACCCTGAGTTGTTTTATGCGATTATTTTAGATACTGAAGGTAAAATTATTGCACATTCTGATACCAATTATATTGGTAAATATATGACAGGTTTGCCCAAAAAGTTTCAACCAGACCTATTGTCAAGAAATGCAAAATTAGTGGATGCAGTGAATCCAATTATCTTAGCAGATACGCCACTTGGTTGGGTAAGGGTTGGTTTAGGACAAGTAAAAACTGCTAAGCGTCTAAAACAAATAACGATTGATGGTATTTTATATACCTTATTTGCTATTCTTATCGGCTCAATGCTTGCGGTCATCATGAGCAATCACTTAACCCGAAAGTTAAGAAAAATTAAAGAGTGTGCTGATTCTATAGAAGAAGGTCATATTAGCTCTAGAGCTATTGTTAAGGGCAGGGATGAAATATCCCATGTCGCCATTGCATTTAATACGATGCTGGATAGGTTAAATGGCGCCAAAGCAGTTGTGGACTCGGCCAAAGATAAATATGAAAAACTTCTTAACCTGGCCAGTGATGGGATTTTTATTCTTAATATGGATGGTAAACTCATTGAATATAGTCAAGAAGTTAAACGACTATTAGGCTATAGTGATACAGAACTTAAAAAACTATATGTTTATGATTGGGATGTAAACCATACTAAAGAAGAAGCGCTTATTCATATAAAAAACACTCCCACAGAACCGTTTAGCTTTGAAACAGAGCACAGAAGAAAAGATGGCTCGGTATATAGTGCTGCCATCACTGTTGTAAAAATAAACCTTAATGGAAAGGATTATATTTACGCTTCAACGAGAGATATTACTGATAAAAAACAAACAGAACAAAAGTTAGAAAATGAAGTATCTATTCGTACCCAAGAATTGGAACTTGCTAAAAAGGAAGCGGAACAGGCAAACCAGGCAAAATCACAGTTTTTAGCGAATATGAGTCATGAAATTCGAACACCGATGAATGGTGTCATTGGTATGACGGATTTAGCACTGAAAAAACACACCATAGAAGAAAAAGATGAATATATAAAAAAAGCCAACCTTTCAGCGACTAATTTACTGGGTATTATTAATGATATTCTGGATTTTTCAAAAGTTGAATCAGGTATTATGGAACTTGAGTCAATTGAGTTTGACCTCGAACAAGTTATTAAAGAAGTGAATAGTCTGATCAATTATTCAGCAATGAAAAAAAACCTTTCCCTTATTTACCGTCATAATCAAAGCTTATGTTCGCACTATTTTGGCGATTCGCTTAGATTAAAACAGATTCTTACCAATTTAATTTCAAATGCGATTAAGTTTACGCCATCCTCAGGTGTCATCGAAGTTAATTTTGAGTTGATAGAAACGATAGAAACCAGAACAAAATTACAGTTTTTAGTTAAAGATACCGGGCTTGGCATTAGTGAAAAGAATAAGGCTCATATATTTGATGAATTTAAACAAGCTGATAATGCAACCACCCGTAAATTTGGAGGAACAGGTTTGGGGTTATCTATTACTAAGAGATTAGTTGAATTAATGGGCGGTGAAATCTGGGTTAATAGTGAAGAAAATAAAGGTAGTGAATTTTATTTTACCATTTGGTTAAATAAAATTGTCGAGTCTGAACATTCTAACGATAATCCTGTCATACAAATTGAAGAAGCTATCAAACAGTTACAAGGTAAGACTATATTATTAGTTGAAGATAATGAAATTAACAGGGAACTGGCATTTGAATTACTAGATATGAATGGCATGAAGGTAGAAACTGCTGAAAATGGCCAGGAAGCATTAGATATTTTAGATTCTACAATTGTTGATATGATTTTGATGGATTGTCAGATGCCAATTATGAGTGGTTATCAAGCAACAAAAAAAATACGAGAGAACGAAAAATACCAGGACCCGGTAATTATTGCTTTATCTGCTAACGCAATGAAACAGGATATAGAAACTTGTTTAGATTTTGGTATGAATGACCATATTGCCAAACCAATTAATCCTGAGACAATGTTAATAACGATGGCTAAATGGATTAAGCCTTAATGGGAGGGGGTAATGAGGGCACTGTCAAAGATTTCAGTCATTGAACTTTAATCCATTTTGCCATCGTTATTAACATAATGTCTGTATTTATAGGTTTTGATATATGATCGTTCATTCCAACACTTAGTGATTTTTCAATATCTTGTTTCATTACATTGGCAGTCATAGCAATGATAGGTAGTGAAGAAAATTTAGGAATTTTTCTTAGTTCTTCAGTTGCTGTGTAACCATCCATGACGGGCATCATACAGTCCATTAAAACACCATCAAAGTGTTGTTGTTCGAGTTTATCAATAGCTTCTTGACCATTATTAGCAATTTCAACTTCCATTTGATTCGAAATCAATAGCTTTCTTGCTACGAGCTGGTTTACTTTATTATCTTCAACTAATAATATCTTTGCATTTTCAAGTGATTCCCTAGCTAATTTTACTTTTTCAGTCATTAAACTATCTTGACCTATTGAAAAGCCTTCATCAACGTGTTCTAAACAAGCGGTAAAATGAAACGTACTTCCAACAGATTTTTGGCTTTCCACCCAAATTTTTCCATCCATCATTTGTACAAGACGTTTTGAAATTGCTAACCCCAAGCCTGTGCCACCATATTGTCGGGTTATTGAAGTATCGGTTTGACTAAAAGATTTAAATAATTTTTGCTGCTCGTCTGCAGTCATTCCAATACCAGTATCATTCACTGAACAGAGTATGACAAATTTGGAATCTGTCTGTTCTTTAATTTTAAGTGAAACCGTCACTACCCCCCCAGATTGGGTAAATTTAATTGCATTTGATATTAAATTTAATAATATTTGACCTAAACGTAAAGGATCTCCTTTTAAATATTGAGGTAAAGAATCATCAATATTTATTGAAAACATAATACCATTTTCTTCAGCTTTAAATTTAACGATATTATTCACATTATCAGTGACTTGTTTAATTGCAAAGCCAATAGATTCAAGTTCTAAATTACCGGATTCAATCTTAGAAAAATCTAAAATATCATTAATAATACCCAATAAGTTTTCTGCTGAACAATGTGCTTTTTCGATGTACTCTTTTTGTTGCTGATCTAAATTCGTTTTTAATGCAAGATTAGTTAAACCCATAATGCCATTCATTGGGGTACGAATTTCATGACTAACATTGGCTAGAAAATCACTTTTTGCTTGAGTGGCTGCTTCAGCCTGTTCTTTCGCAGCTTGAAGTTCATTCTGATATTGTCTCTGTTCTCTTATATCTTCTACAAAAGACCAAATATGTTTTGTATTACTTGAGTCTTCTATGATCATACCATTTAGCCGAATATCGATAAGTGAACCATCTTTTTGGATATACTCCTTTTCATATGGCCCGTAATAACCGGTAGTTTGTAATAATTCTAATTGTTTTTCTTCATCTTTCCTGTATTTTTCAGGCGTTAGTTGCCAATAATCAAGTTCATTGAGTTCATCTTTTTCATATCCACATATTTTACGAAAAGCATCATTAAACTCTAAATACTTTCCATTCATATCGGTTAAAGCTATGCCAATTGGTGATACTTCATATAATCCTGTTAACTTCTGATTAATGTCAAAAAGTATCTTTTCAGTATGCTTTAAGTTAGTGATATCTTCATAGGTTCCAAGTACACCAATTGTTGTCCCCTCTTTATTTTTTAAAGGCATATTACTTGCCTTTATCCACATACTGTCACTGTGAAATGTCGTTATCATCTTTTCTTGATGTAATACGGCTTTATCTTCAAGTAATACTCTTTGTTCATCAGAAAAAATCATTTCAATTTTATCTTCTAAATTTATGGGCACATCATTATTATCTATTACATCTTCGGGAGATTTTTTTCCTAGATCATAAGCAAATAATTTATTACAACCAAGAAAGTTTAAGTTTTTATCTTTCCAGTAAACTCTTACAGGAATTGTATCTAAAACTTGATAGAGCATTTTATTTGCATTTTCTGCATTATTTTTAGCAAGCTGTATAGCATGAGTTTTTTCTTTAACAATATTGTCCAGAGTCTTTATATTATCTTCAGCATCATTAATTTTTTTGGTCGTTTTATTCTGATAATTTATAAAAAAATGAGACAATAAGAAGATATAAGCCAGTCCTCTTAAAATATGCCATAACCACCAGTTTCCATCCCAGAGTATAGAAAGCTCAAAAACAAGTCCTGCGATACCAAACAAAAAGAAGTGATTAGAGAAATAGGGTGATTCTGGATTTAATGTCTTATGATATTCCCATGTAAAATAAAACCACGTTAAAATAAATCCAATGCCTCCCATGATATTTAGCAATTGAGCAGCATAGGTAAACTGTCCCTTATCATTAAGCATTAAGAATGTGAACTGTTGTGGTAACAAAATAGATATTAATCCTAAACTAATGACAACGATTATTAATAGGATAAAAAAATGTTTGGATAAAAATTTTTCAGAAGTTTGTGGCGATAACCAAACCATACAGGCAAAAATGCCACCAAAGAAGGTTGCAATAGAATGAAACCATACGAATAACTGCCCTGGGTGATGAAGTGCATGGAAAATATCAAAAGTTCCCATGGATAAAAAACAAGCAATTAACCATATGAAATTTTTCGGTATTTGATTTTGGATTATCATCGAATAAATGATGAAGCCAAGCCCAAAACCAATCAGTGCACCACTTGATTCTAAAATTGCATGAAAAAGTTCATTTTTCCATATAATATCCGGGTAACTAATTGACAACAAGATACCGATTAAGAAAGGCATAATAGCCCAACGAGCTGAAATCCAGAATAATTTAATCATGAATCAGTTTACTGACCTATATAAATGGTTTATTTTGTTATAAATGGCGTGCTATCAAAGACAATCATTTTGAGTGTGTTTTATTGTGATGTCAAAAGAAATGTCACTTTAAATTTACTGATTCATTATTTTATTTATATGCTCTTGTCGACAGCGACTATAAGGCCACTGTTTTTAGTTGTTTTTTTGCAGAACGTTTATGAGAATCCTGAAATATTAAGTCTTGGCAAATACCATTATTAACTGCTTCATTTGCGTATCATTATAGAGTCAATCTATATGGGTTTAGTGTGAACTCTGATCGCTGACAATCCTAAACTTATGGGGCGTTCAGGGGGAGGGGGTAAGTTACATAGAAACTAATATTATAAGAGTGTTTAGAGTAATGTGTAAAAAAGCCGAATTAACGGCTTTTTTATTAAACATAAGCTTAGTTAGAAAGCGCCTAGTTGTATAAAGTAAGGAATAAATTTCTTTTTAAGGCTTTCAGATAAAGAAGCTACTTCACTACTATTATCATTACTTGTCTCGTCATAAAGAGATAAAGCATCAACAAGTGCGGAAATATTATTCTCCAGAGCGGTTAAACTATCACTCAGTGCACCATCAACTATACCCCATGATGTATCATCTTGATCTGCTTGTTTCTTCATCTCATCAAAAGTACTTTGCAATTTTGGCATATAACTATTAATTTCACTGACTTCATTGGCACTTAAACTAGACTTGACGGTACCGGATGAATCAAGTGCAATTGCAAGGATATTTTCAAAGGTAGAGTGGTAATCATTGGTGCGTGTCATCAGAGTAGTCTGATTCTCCCAGTCTGCAACAATAGAGTGCATAGCACTGCGTACCGACTCTATTGCCTCATGTGCTCCATTTGTTTTTGCTGTTGCTAGATCTGTAGCACCAGTTAGAGTAGAGATGGCTTCCTGAACGCTTGATTCTACTGTCAAGAGGCTTGAGCTCCAGCCTAATACTCCAGGTACATTCATACTGGTACTGACTGGAAAGTGAGATTCAAATGTTAACTTTGCTGAAACCAAGGCATTAAGGTAGTTAAGCGTCCCCTGTTTGCTATCGCCTAACTCATCTACACAAACTTGTGAGGCATTGGGAGGATTGCCTGTACAGTATAATGCAGGAATTATCGTTTTATTAAGCGCAATTAGATCGCTCATAAAAGGATTAAGAAAATCGCCAAGGGAAAGAAAAATTTTGACAAACTTGCCTTTAACTTTTGATGATAAATTAATCATTTTATAACAGGGATCGGTGTCTAAAGGATTATCAAAGTCATAGCTTGTTGAAACACAACTATTAACCGCACTATCAAGCGCTGATAAGATTTGAGTCATCCCCGGGGCATCAGCAGAGGCATTATTGATGTTTAACGATAATGCAGTAGCCTTACTGCTGCTCAGATTGTAGATGGACTTTACATTACTGCCATCATCATAAGCCGATTTTAGTGAACTCCAGTCAGATTGAAAAGTTGTCAGTGAATTGCTGAGAGCGTTTTGTAGTGCAGACAAGTCATCAGCGTCTGGTGCCGTGATTGTAGTATATGTTTTAGCTGCACCACTAACCGGTTCCATCGAATGGTGGGCGGCAGTAACACTATCAAAAAAATAAGAAATATCATTACTGGTACGCATTGTCGACCAGGTATCACGAACTTCTTCCAGTGCTTCATGTGCAATTGTTAGATCTGCTGGATAGGTAGTAAGTCCTGCATAATGACTTTCTGCGGTGGCAATATTTGTATCAACTTCAGAAAAGTAGTTGTTCCAATCAAAATAACCATTATAGTTATTTTTAAAACTATCCCAACTATTACTGGTTCTGCTAAGGGTAGTTGATGCATCAGATGCAAGTGATTGATTCACAGTCATGTTACTATAGAATAACGATGGTACGTAGTTTTTGTCCATTGAAGCAGTGTCTTTTTGTACTGTTTCATTAAAGGAGTTGCTTACATCCTCCTTACTATCTGAGTCATCGTTATCGAAAAAACAGCCCATTAGTGTACCACTAACTAATGTAACTGTTATGATCTTAAAAGGTATTTTCATCAACGGTTTCCTTTGTTTAGAGTGTATTGAAAGTTAAGAGTGTATTGAAAAAGTAATATTTTATAAAGCATCGAAAAAGTCATAATTGCTACCTTTTAGATTCTGAATAACAATATGATTAATATAATACTTTTTTTTGATATCTGATATTGGTATATACCTTAATATAGAGAAATTATTACTTTAGCCTTAACCATAAGTCTTTAATATAAGCAGTGGAAATACAGTTCCACTCAGGGTATAAGTAATTATTTTTGAGAGTATTGGCATCAGACTAGCTTTAAAATCGTCTCTGCTTTAGTTATTTTCCATTTTTTTAGCCACAGAATAAAATTAATAAACTATAATGTAGGTATGAGTCAATTAAACACATCTGTTTTAAAAAAGATTTCTAATTTAATATTTACAGCGACAATGATAGTTGTTGTTTTACTGGTTATTGCAACCTATTTTTCACTTCAAAGTGAAAGAAAAGTCGTTTTACAGGAAGCATCTAAAAACATGGAGTCAATGGCACTGATTCTAAGTAAAGAAGCTGATTCCGTTTTTACTTTAGGAAATGCTGTTTTAGAAAGCATTATTACTGAGCTTTCACTGGGCAAACCCCATTCATTTGATAATTTAATAAATGTACACCAAACATTAAAAAATAAAAGGAACTTGCTGGTATTATCATCTGAACTTCCGAGCTTCGGTCATATTTTTATTATTCACCATGAAGGATATAACATCGCTAATAGTGTTTCTCATCCAGTAAAAAGGGTTAATGTTCAAGAGAGAAAGTATTTCAATTACCATAAAAACCATATGTCTTTAAAGTTACGTATTAGTCAACCTTCTATTTCAAAGATCACTAAAGAAAGGGTGATATATTTGACAAAAAGGCTCAATGATTCAGATGGCAATTTTGCTGGTCTGGTAGGCGTTCACTTAAGGCTAAATCACTTTGATAATCTTTATAGACAATTAAATTTGCCTCCTGGCGGTACTGTAACACTGATACGTGAAGATGGCTGGGGCATTTTCCGTTTTCCATTAATTGATACTTTTTTTGATAAAAGTATTGCGGGCAGACCTTTATATCAGCAAATGTTATTACAAAAACAAGGACATTTAATTAGTCCTAAAAGTCCATATGATGGTTATTCTAGAATAGCCGGATATAAGTACAATAATCGCTTTGCTTTGGTCAATATTATATCAGTGACTGTAGATTCTATATTATATGAGTGGCATAAAAATGTTATACAAGTTTCCGTCATTGCAGCTATCGGTAGTTTTTTTGTTATTTTGCTAGGCTTATTTACTTCTAAACAAATCAGAAATTTAGTTCGAGCGATATCTGAATCACTACATGATCCATTAACTGGAATGTGGAATAGACGATATTTTGATGAACGCTTACATGAGGAATGGAAGCGTGCCATTAGGAGTAACTTCTCGATTTCAATTATCTATTTAGATATTGATTATTTCAAACAGTATAATGATCATTATGGTCATAATTTGGGTGATCAATGTTTAAAATCTGTTGCAACCTGCATAAAAGAAAATATATTAAGAAGCGGTGAAATAACTGCCAGAATTGGAGGAGAGGAGTTTGCTATTGTATTGCCAAGTTCAGATGAAAAATCTGCATTAGCGGTTGCTGAAAAAGTAAGAAGTAAAATTGAAAAGTTAGCAATTCCTCATCATAAGTCACTGGTTAGTCAGGTTGTTACGATTAGTTTAGGGGTTGCTACGACTATTCCCCAAAAAGGAGATTTGTCAGAACAATTAGTAGAGAATGCAGATAAAGCACTATACCAGTCTAAAGAGAATGGACGGAATCAAGTGACAATATACAAACCTTAACTGGTTTTCTTTTGATATTTAAAAAACAACACCAATGAAAGCGTTATGAATAATAAAATAGATCAGATGAATAATAATTGCCTGGCTCTTTTCATTTTCATAGTAAAGATGTGATTGACTATTATTAACCAACACACTAAAACCTCCACGAAGATCACCTTTATTATACCCCTGTTTGGCAGGATAAATTTTCTAATGTTCAATTGCCACAATAGTCATTTTAATGATATTTTATTCATAGATATAAACTGACATTTTTCATCTGTACTATTTTAATTTGTTCGGTATAATAAAATATCAAAAGATAAACAGCACCAAACACTTTGTAATCAAAAAATTTAATCTTTTTACAGATTACTAAGATTTTTTTCATTCCAGGAATTAATTAGTTAACAATATATGGTTGATTTTTTAGATGTTAAAGTAGAACTTGATCTTCTTCATGAGTTTATTGAAGATCTGGAACTTTCTTTTCAAATGGCTGAAACACATATTATAGCCCTTGAAAAAGAAGACTTTGATCTCAGCCGTATGCAAACCATTCGTCATATTTTTGATAAAACGTCCCTTAATACCGCAAAATTAAATCTGCTTCCTCTTTCTGAAATTTTGGATTATGCCATTATGGTGTTTGATAAATTTATTCAGTGGAAATTTTTCTCCCCGCCTGCAGCGGAACTTATTTTATTGCATATGGACAGAATTTTACTCATCAGCAAAGAAATTGAACAAAACTCTGCAATTGATTTAACTGAAACACAGACCATGGTTGTGTCGTTTCAAAAAATTGCTGAAGTGAAGCAGCACCATGACTGTGAGCGTGCAATAAATGATTCATTAAAAGTCATCACCCAAAATATTAGTACCAATACTATTCAGTCAGAAGCTGATGAACTTTTGGATATGTTTGCCAGCAATACCCCAGCAGTATCTGATGATTCAAATACACTACTGGAAAGTTCTGAACAGGAAAGCACCGTCCAGGAAAATGCTGATAATCAGGAAGAGGCTGATAATAGCGTTACCATTGATAGTATTAATGTTATTGTACCTAAGACTCTGGATGAACCCATCTTACATGCAAAAGAAATAATTAGACTGGTTATGCAAGATACTTCCATTGCTTTATTATCGAATATTTCAGATACCAGAATTATTGATGCTTATTACAAAAATCAGTTTATTTTAGAGTTAGGGCTGGCTGTCAATTATTTAGCGGGTAAGCCAATTAACCCGGAAGCTATAGCTAAAGGAATATGTCTGCGCGATATTGCCTTACTTAATAACCAGTTTGATAATCAAAAAACCGGTAAACTCTCCAATGATGAACGGCAATTGCTAAAACAACATCCGATTCTTGCTGCTCAACTTGCTCTGGATTTAGGTATTCATGAAGACGCGATTAATGCTATCAATCATCATCATGAACGTGTTGATGGTAATGGATATCCTTTTAACCTTAAAGGCGATGAAATATCTGAAGCGGGTAAATTAACGTCTATTATTGATTCATTTTGCGCCATGATCAATAAGCGTCCACATAAAAAGTTTACTCGAAGTACATTACGAGCCATTGCAGAAATTAATGCCTGTATTGATTCCAGTTATGATAGGTTCTGGGTTAAACAATTTAATATCTTTATGCGCCAGCATTGGCTACCAATTCAAATTCAGCAACAGTCACAGACTGTATCCGGTACAACAAGTTTATCAGCAACAGAGACAGCTACATCAGCTTTATCACAGTCACACATTAATCAAACAATGTCATTAAAAGTCTCATAACAGTTCTATAATCCTAGAAAAATCAGAAACTGATTTTTCTAGGATTATTGTTTCAGTTTATGGCGTGTTCCTTATTGAAACTAGAATATGAAAGGCTAGATATACCTTTAACTTGCTTTCTCTATACTTTTGTTAAGGTATTTTCATCAGTATGATGAAAAATTTCCTGATTAACAGGAATCCATAGTTGAGTATTTTCTGAATAAGTAAAACTACCGTCATCATTAATTGATACATCTAAGGTATAGCGTTTAGTTTTATAACTATCATCTAAATAGCGGTTGGATAAAACACCGTAAGTCTGTGAACCTAATTCAGCCTCTAGGTGGAAGTCTTTACTATTAGCTTTAACGGTACCGCCAGCATTTATTAATACACCACGAGGGACCATAAAACAGCGCATGACTTGCTCTCTATCCTTATCCCATAGCCAATAACCAAGTTCTTCATGAAAAGCATCTGCTTCGCCTAAACGCCAGCAAGTAGTTGAATAACGCAAGCCATACAAAGCTTGAGGGCCATTGTTGACAGGGCCTAAAGGTTCAAAAACAATTTTTTCACGAAATTTGGTAATCGTTTCTTTACTATGCACTCTGGAGGTATCGACACCTTTGTCACTTTCCCATGTGCCCGCTAATGGTGCCAGTGGCCCCAGGTTTGCAATAATCTCTTCACTCATTTTACTTCTCCTTTTACTAATAAATTAGTTTCTTAATAGTTTGAATAACCTGCATAAGAAATACCGGTTAAACGTGACATCTCAAAATTACAGGTTGATAAGTCATCCATACAAAACTGATTCAGATGTTCATGGCCACAGGCTCTAGCCATTAATTGCATTAATTCTATTGAGGCGGTAAAAAAGTTATTCAGCTGTTGAGCACCTTTTTCTATTTTTAAACGTTGTCTTAACGCTGGCTTTTGTGTTGCTATTCCAACCGGGCAACTATTGGTATGACAGGCTCTCATACCCAAACAGCCAATGGCCTGTATGGCTGAATTAGACAGTGCAATCGCATCTGCACCTAAGGCCATCGCTTTGATAAAGTCATCAGCAATACGTAAGCCTCCGGTAATAATCAGCGAAATATCCTGACGACCTTTTTTATCTAAATAACGTCGTGCTCTTGCTAATGCCGGTATGGTGGGCACCGAAATATTATCACGAAATAATAAGGGGGCTGCACCAGTACCACCACCGCGTCCATCAAGAATAATATAATCGACGCCAATTTGTAGTGCGGCTTCTATATCCCGCTCGATATGTTGTGCTGATAGCTTGATACCAACCGGAATTCCCCCCGTTGCCTCTCTAACATCGTGAGCAAATTGTCGATAGCTGTCTATATATTCCCAATCAGGAAATCTAGCTGGAGAAATAGCTGCTTCACCTTCTTTTAAATGTCTGACCTGGGCAATTTTTCCTTGTACTTTATTGCCTGGTAAATGCCCGCCTGTTCCGGTTTTAGCGCCTTGTCCACCCTTAAAATGAAAGGCCTGACATTTTTTTACCTTATCCATAGAAAAACCAAAGCGTGCCGATGCCAATTGGTAAAGATAACGGGAGTTCGCTGCTTGTTCTTCAGGTAACATACCACCTTCACCTGAACAAATACCGGTTCCGGAAAGTTCTGCCCCCATGGCTAAAGCTATCTTTGCCTCTTCTGAAAGTGCGCCATAACTCATGTCAGAAACAAATAACGGGTGTTCCAGTATCAATGGTTTTTTTGCATTAGGCCCAATAACTACCTGAGTATTGACTGCTGCATCATCTAATAATGGCACTTTATGTAACTGTGCTGTAAGGAGTTGTATATCTTCCCATTTGGGTAATTGCTCTCTGGGGACGCCCATCGCATCCATAGGCCCATGGTGTCCATACTTTGATAATCCATTTTTGGCCAGATTCTGGATATATTTAGTATAAGGCTCATCCGGTGTACCTTGCTTGTCCTGATAAAGTCCCTGATAAGCATCTCGATCATAGGTTTGAGGATTATCGATTAACCATTGATTAATTTCATCTTCATCAAGGCAGACTTGTCCATCTTCGACCCAGGCATTAAACTTGTATAAACGCTCTTTTGGATTATAGGCGCTAATTCCGGTTTTATAGTTATAATCCCAATTATGCAAATCACATATCAAGTCCTCTCCATCAAGATGACCATCAGATAATAATGCCCCTCGATGCAAACAACGACCGTACAGTACAGATATACTTTGCTCATCTGACCATTTAATCATAACCAAATCGACATTGGATACCAGAACGTAGCTGGGTGTTAAAGGGCTTAACTTGTCCCAGTCGTAAATAATGATTTTTTTCATTGCTTATATCCTATTAGCATTAATAAGTAATAGTGGTTATAGCGTTGTACTTATCATTATGTTATCACCAAGTAACTTTGTAGTTCTAGGGTTGTTTTACACTTTAAAGTTTTATTGTCTATTGTTCACCTATTAAAAAATGACACAATTCAATATTAAAAATTCTTTTCCCAAAACTTAAATGTTAATAAATCTTCAATTGTGATAACTGCCAATGTCATGATTAACCTCTACTTAAATATAATCCAATGACTCCTAATACTCCACCAAGAACTTTATTAAATGTTAGTTTCAACTGCCTAAACCTTAGTTTAATTCAGAACTATTTCCATTTCAGAATTCTTAGAAAATAAATTCACCCAGTAAATGCTTCTTTTGAAGCTAAATACGTTAATTCCTTATCTGTACTTTCCCTGCCTAAAATTTTGTTACGGTGAGGGAAACGACCGAATCTTGAAATTAAATCTCTATGATGTTCAGCAAATCGGATATTTCTTTCTAGATTAAATTCTGTAAACAATTTTACTGATAGATTCTGATGTTCAATGTTCTCACTGTGCATCAATGGTATAAATAAAAAAGATAATTTATCCTGAGAAAATTCCTTGTGGAAATTATCTTTAATTGCTTTAAGTGTAATACCAACAGATTGTTGCTCGGTACTGAAACTTTTTACTTGTCCTCGATACATATTGAGTGGAAACTGGTCAAGGATAATCACTAAAGCTAAACAACCTTCAGGAGTATTTGACCACTCAATTAAATTACCTGTAGCTGCCTGTTCCCATATTTTTTCATATTTATCTGTGATTTCCTGATCTAATTCAGGTTTGGAGTTAAACCAATGTTTGCTTATTCTATCTGAGTACCAATAGTTAATTATTTCTGTGGGAGTAATCTTTTCATTTTCTAACACATTAATTTCCTCTCTTGGAACACTTAATTCGTGACAGTAAACATGAAAAAACCCTGAATGTCATCGTTATTACCTGAATGTCATCGTTATTAATAGTTTAATACTCCCTCTGAGACGGTGTCAAAAAAATCATATAGCGGTCGGGTCAGCTTAGTTTTTTCAACTAAATGTATTTGCATATTTTCGATTATAGATTCAACATTATTTAATTTGTAATTA
>JADGAU010000078.1 GCA_015231865.1 Gammaproteobacteria bacterium
AAAAGTTTCCACAAACTGCCACTGAACGTCTTTCAGAGCCCAAATTTTTATATGAAAATGCGGCAGATTCACCCGAAACAGGCTTATTACTGACGGAGAAAGAGCAACAACGATTGCTCAAGCGCTTGCCAATGTATATTGAGTCTTTGCGCGAGGATACTAGTACAAAGGTTGAATCGCCTTCCAGTTATCATGAAGCTTTTGTTTTGATTTCAAGCCGGATCAATCAGACATTATCACAGATTTCGCGTCTTGGTCTAAATACTGATAGCTCAGATGAATTGATCCGAATCACCAAAATGCAGGAACAATTACAACGTTTTGAAGATAATGTCTATCAGCTTACCAACGAAATTGCCCGAAGCGATATTTCACCCAAGGCTCGAAAATTAGGTAACTCTATTATGGAAAGTGCTGATTTCATTATGCTGACGGCTATTGATGCAATTGAAAGTCAACAGCAAAGTGAAATCGATATGCTCTCGAATTTTACCCAGGATCGCAGTGCGATAATGACCAAAATGCGACATAACTACTTTAACAGTGAACATGAGCTATCAGAAGCCGACCGAAATTTTGTGCTAGATGTCACTATCTTGTTTGAGAGTATGATACATACCCTGGCTCGTTATGGAGTATTACTTAAGGAATGATAACAAAATATCAGTAACTTTTTGATGAAGTTCTGATAACTTAGGCAAGTTTATTAATACAACAGCGTTTAAACTTTTTGCCACTTTGACAGGGACATAGCTCATTTCTTGCTGGTACCCGGGCAGAATTGTCGAAAATTTCGCCATCACAATAAAACCATTGTTCGTTATCTTTAATAAAACGAGAATTTTCTTCTAAACAGGATATCTTTTTATTATCAATATAATATGCCTTAAAGTGAACATAGCCAATATTATGTTTTTCCATTCCATCCTTTGTTGAAATAATTTCCAGGCCAAGCCATTGAGGTTGACTACTAAAGTCAATATTTACTGGTCTGGTGCTAATTTCCCATGTTTGTAAAAGGTAATTCTCATCTTTATTTTTATATGCCTGATATCTTGAACGCATGAGTTCCAGTGCAGTTTTCAATTTCATTATTTGCTTCTCATATTAATGATTTTACTAGTGTTAGATTTTATCAGCATTTTATCTAAATAAATCCTGATTTTTGAGCAACTTACTTTGACAAAACACACGCTTATCTGTAGAATGCAGCGGCTATGTTGAATCGAATTCCAAAAGATGTCGACTATTATCGGTTTACCGACGCCAGAAAATCAATCCAGGGTGAAATATTATTAAAACATTGTCACCGTCTAATGGATAGTATCATTTTGGATGAAAACGCCAAAACACTATCAATTAAAGTTGATTTAGATTTTGGTATTGATGATTTTGGGCATCGATTTATGTCAGGTAAAATAAGCACTAATGTTGATTTAGAATGTCAGCGGTGCATGCAGCCTATGGCTTTACCAATTGATTTGGATATTGCTATTGCCGTTATTAGAGACGGCGATGATGAAGCCGAAGATGCAATTAATGGTATTTATGAACCTTATTTTATTGCTGATAAAACAGAACCATTTCCTTTATTTGAATACATAGAGGACGAATTATTGCTTGCTTTGCCATTAATTGCAAAGCATGAGAAAGATTGTGTCAAATTATCGGATTATAACGATAATATTGAAGAAGAATTTGAACAGCAATTGGAACAAAAAGTAAATCCATTTGAAGTTCTAAAACATTTAAAAAATTAACGTAACAATTCTAAGAGGATATATATTATGGCAGTTCAAAAAAACAAATGTACACCAGCAAGAAGAGGTTCACGTCGTGCACATGATGGTTTAAAGGAAGAAACTTTGTCAATTGAGCCTACAACGGGTGAAACACATCTTAGACACCATGTATCAGCAGATGGCTTCTACAAAGGCAAACAAGTGATAAATAAATAAACCCACTTGCCAACAAAAAAACCTGCGGTAGTGATTCAAACTTAAGCAGGTTTTTTTTATTCTTATTCCAAGCACTTACTAAATCCCAATTAATTCATGAATACAGTTAATTCAAATAAAACCATTATTGCTGTTGATGCAATGAGTGGTGACAAGGGTGTACCAACAACGGTCGCAGCATCAATTGATGTATTGAAAACTGAGTCAGATATTCATTTGATTTTAGTTGGAGATGAAACTCTCATTGCTCATGAGTTAAGTGTTTTTCCTGAATCTCTCAGGCAAAATATTAGTATTCAACATGCTAGCCAAATTGTTTCAATGGATGATAAACCTGCTATTGCATTAAGAATGAAAAAAGATTCATCTATGCGCATCTCTATTAACCTGGTTAAGGAGAATAAGGCAAAAGCCTGTGTTAGCGCTGGTAATACCGGCGCTTTAATGGCAACAGCCCGTTTTGTATTAAAAATGCTGCCCGGCATTGACAGGCCTGCAATTTGTACTGCCTTACCGACAATGAAAGGGCATACTCATATGTTGGACTTGGGGGCAAATATTGACCTTAGTGCCGAACATTTATATGAATTTGCTGTTATGGGCAGTGTATTGACTCAGGCAGTTGATAATATTAACAGTCCTAGCATTGGTCTGTTGAATATAGGTGAAGAAGAGCTTAAAGGTAATGAGCAAGTTAAATCGGCAGCTAAATTACTGAATGAAAGTCCATTAAATTATTTTGGTTTCGTTGAAGGTGATGATATTTATAAAGGTACTGTCAATGTTGTGGTTTGTGATGGCTTTATAGGAAATATTGCGCTTAAAACCTCTGAAGGGGTTGCCAAGATGATTTCATATTATTTAAAGCGCGCATTTAAGAAAAACATTTTAACTAAATTTGTGGCACTTTTATGTCTGCCAGTGCTTAATGATTTTAAAAAGCAGGTCGACCCCAGTGAGTATAATGGTGCAAGTTTATTAGGCCTTAAAGGTATTGTAATTAAAAGTCATGGTGGTGCTGATCAGCGAGGCTTTGCACAGGCAATTCGTGAGGCAATTATTGAAGCGAAAAAAGACGTTCCTCAATTAATTAGTAAACAAATTGAAAATACCATGGGAAATCATCATAATTAATCTTTTATTCTTAAAAATAAGAAAACAGTCATATGAAAAAATCTAATTTGTATTCTCGTATTCTGGGTACAGGAAGTTATTTACCAGAGAAAGTTTTGACTAATTCAGATTTAGAAAAAATAGTCGATACGACCGACCAATGGATTACAGAACGCACCGGTATTAAACAACGACATATTGCTGCCGAAAACGAAACCACAGTTGACTTAGCTGAAATTGCTGCTAAGCATGCTATTGAAGCGGCAGGTATAGATGTACAAACCTTGGATCTGATTGTTTTTGCTACGACCACACCCGATAGAGTATTTCCTAGTTGTGCTACTTTATTGCAAGAGCGTTTAGGTATTAAAGGTTGTCCGGCATTTGATGTACAAGCGGTGTGTACCGGCTTTTTGTATGCTTTGGATGTTGCAGACAAATATATAAAATCAGGTGCAGCTAAGAGAATTTTAGTGATTGGTGCAGAAACCATGTCCCGAATTATTGACTGGACGGATAGAGGTACTTGTATTTTATTTGCCGATGGCGCAGGAGCTGTTGTGCTTGAAAGTTCTGACAAGCCAGGAATTATGTCTACACATATTCATGCCGATGGCAGTTATTCTGAACTTTTAACCACTAATGGCGGAGTTTCAGCTCCCCCTCCAAATGCTTCTTCAGAAGCTAATAGCCAGGATAATGCCAAGAATAATCCAGTTTATATTGAGATGAAGGGTAATGAAGTTTTTAAAATGGCAGTCAATACCTTAGGTCAATTAGTTGATGAAGAATTAAAAGAAAATAATATGAAAAAGTCGGATGTGGACTGGTTAGTTCCGCATCAGGCCAATATAAGAATAATAAAGGCCACCGCTAAAAAACTTAAAATGTCGATGGATAATGTTGTTGTGACAGTCCAAGACCAGGGTAATACATCTGCAGCTTCGGTTCCATTAGCTCTTGATACGGCGGTTAGGGATGGACGAATTAAGCGTGGCGAAACAATATTGTTAGAAGCCTTTGGTGGTGGTTTTACCTGGGGTTCTGCGATGATTAAGTATTGATTGTAAATAGATTAAGCAATTTGTAATTATTAATTATCCCCTTCAAAGGAGAAGGAACTATTAATAAATAAGTTGCGAAAATAATAAGGAATAAAAATGTCATTAGCTTTTATTTTTCCGGGACAAGGCTCTCAAAGTGTGGGAATGTTAACAAGTCTGGTTGAAGAAAATTCTGATTATGCAAAAATTGTCGAAGAAGTTTTTACTATTGCTAATCAACAGTTAGGACTGGATCTTTGGCAATTAGTCAGCGAAGGTCCAATGGAAAATTTAAATAAAACCGAATATACACAACCAGCTTTATTATCAGTCAGTGTTGCCTTGTATCGTATTTGGGAAGCAGCAGGTGGTCAAAAGCCTGAAATGATGGCAGGACATAGCCTGGGTGAATATTCTGCACTTGTCTGTGCCGGCGTATTAGATTTTGCTGATGCGGTTTTATTAGTTCATAAAAGAGGGCTCTATATGCAGTCTGCAGTTGCAGAAGGCGAAGGTGCTATGGCAGCGATTCTTGGACTTGAGGATGATGTGATTAAATCAATTTGTCAGCAAGTGACGGAAGAAAACAATAAAACAGTTGCCGCTGTAAATTTTAATTCACCTGGTCAGGTTGTCATTGCCGGTTATGCAGATATGGTTAAAATAGCGATAGAAAAATTAAGTGAAGCAGGTGCAAAGAAATGTGTACCTTTACCCGTTAGTGTGCCATCACATTGTGCGCTTATGCAGCCGGCAGCTGAACAGTTGGCAGCTGATATTGCAGAGATAAATTTAAAAGAACCTATGATCCCTGTTGTTAATAATGTAGATGTTATCACGGAGACAGACGTTGATAAGATTTCATCTGCATTAGTGAAGCAATTAACGCAACCGGTGAGATGGGTGGAATGTGTTTCCTCAATTGTTGAAAAAGGAATGGCTGAAAAAGGTGCTATTACTATGATTGAGTGCGGCCCAGGCAAAGTCCTTACTGGTTTAGGAAAGCGAATAAATCGTGCAATAAATGGCGCTGCAATTAACGATATTACATCCATTAATAAAGCATTAGAACTAACATCAAATACTTAGGATTTTAACTATGTCGGATAAAAAGAAACTGTCAGATGAAAAAAAATTAGCACTGGTGACTGGTGCAACAAGAGGTATTGGAATGGCGATTGCCATTAAACTAGGGCAGGCGGGGCATACCGTTATTGGAACGGCAACTTCTGAAAAAGGCGCCCAGGCAATTAGTGATTATTTAAAAGCTAATCAAATCGATGGCCAGGGATTTGTTTTAAATGTTGCTGATAATGATAGTATTGATGCGCTAATGGCCCAGCTTAAATCAGATTATTCGATGCCAGATATTTTAGTCAATAATGCTGGGATTACCCGTGATAATTTATTAATGCGTATGAAAGACGATGAATGGGATGCAATTATGCAAACTAATCTCACCTCTATATATAAATTATCAAAAGCCTGCCTAAGAAGTATGATGAAGTCACGGTGGGGGCGCATTATTTCTATTGCTTCAGTTGTTGGCCTAACAGGTAACCCGGGACAAACAAATTACTCAGCTGCAAAAGCTGGTATTTTGGGTTTCACTAAGTCTTTGGCTAGAGAAGTTGGTTCACGTAATATTACCGTCAATGCCGTTGCCCCCGGCTTTATTGCCACAGACATGACTAAAGAGTTACCTGAAGAAGTTAAAGAAAGTTTATTAAAACAAATTCCTTTAGAACGTTTAGGTGAACCTGATGAAATCGCATCTGCGGTCGCCTTTTTATCATCTATGGATGCAAATTATATTACTGGCGAAACGATAAATGTGAATGGTGGTATGTATATGCCATAAATATGCTATCACTTATGATATAGATTAATTACTTTTTATGTGTTTTTTAGTTGCCTGACAACCCGGATTCACATAAAATACTCACCGAAGCAGAATAACTGCATTTTATATTGGAGAATTTTTAAATGGCTGATGTTTTAGAAAAAGTAAAAGCAATTGTTGTTGAACAATTAGGTGTTAAAGAAGAAGAAGTTACATTAGAATCATCATTCGTTGATGATCTTGGCGCTGATTCACTTGATACAGTTGAATTAGTAATGGCGCTTGAAGAAGAATTTGAAACAGAAATTCCTGATGAAGAAGCAGAAAAAATTACTACAGTTCAATTAGCTGTAGATTATATTACCGCTCATTCTTAATATTTAGTTTATACTAAATATTAGGTCCATCATTAATTGATGGAAGAAACCGCTGCTGATAGATTAGGGAATACCTTGATTTGTGAGAAGCGGTTTTTTTTTAATATTTTGTAACTGTAAGTAGGCCCCACCGGGGGAAGCGTTTTCGAACGGTGAATGTAAGCGTATAGTGAATACGTTCCCATTCAAGTACGGAAACAACACAGTTATAGCGTAATAGAAGATTACGCTGAATAATTACAATTTCTTTTGTTAATTATGGAGTACTTATTTTGTCAAAACGTCGTGTTGTTATAACGGGTCTAGGCCTTGTATGTCCAGTTGGTAATACTGTTGAAGAATCCTGGGCTAATATTCTAGCCGGTAAAAGTGGAGCCGCATTAGTTGAACATTTTGATACAACAGATTTTCCGGTTAGATTTAGTGCATCTGTTAAAAATTTTGATGTTTTACAATACCTGAATAAAAAAGATGTTAAAAAAATGGATCCTTTTATTCACTTTGGTATTGCTGCTGGCACACAGGCAATTGAAGATTCTGGTTTTGAAATTACAGAAGAAAATTCCTGGCGTATTGGTGTTTCTATCGGTTCTGGCATAGGTGGTTTACCCGGAATTGAAAAAGGCTATGATGCTTTCTTAAAAGGTGGCCCTAAGAAAATATCGCCATTTTTTGTCCCCAGTAATATTATTAATATGATTTCCGGTAACTTATCGGTTAAATATGGTTTAAAAGGCCCTAATATTGCCTTGGTTACCGCCTGTGCGACAGCAACACATAGTATTGGGGATGCAGCCAGAATTATTGAATATGGTGATGCTGATATTATGATTACCGGTGGTGCAGAAATGGCGACTTCACCAACAGGTTTATGTGGTTTTGCTTCAGCAAGAGCTTTATCTACACGAAATGATGATCCTGAAGCTGCCTCTCGCCCCTGGGATAAAGACAGAGATGGCTTTGTACTAGGAGATGGTGCTGGTGTGGTTGTTTTAGAAGAATACGAACATGCCAAAAAGCGTGGTGCTAAAATCTATGCTGAAGTCAATGGCTTTGGTATGAGTGGTGATGCTTATCATATGACTTTGCCTTCTAAGGGCGGTGAAGGGGCTAGTCGTTGTATGGATATGGCTCTTAAAAATGCTGGTATCAACCCCGATCAAATTCAATTTATTAATGCGCATGGAACTTCAACTCCAGCAGGTGATATTGCTGAAACTGAAGCAGCTAAACGTTCGTTTGGAGATCATGCCTATAAGCTAGCAATGAGCTCTACTAAGTCAATGACCGGTCACTTATTAGGTGCTGCCGGTGGTATTGAAGCAGTATTCACTGCACTTTCAATTTATCATCAAGTCGCAACGCCTACTATTAACCTTGATAATCAAGATCCTGAATGTGATTTGGATTATGTTCCTCATACATCAAGAGCAATGAAGATAGATTATGCCTTAACTAATTCATTTGGATTTGGTGGTACCAACGGAACACTAGTTCTTGGAAAAGTTTAATTTTCATAAAAAAATTTAAAATTTTATGCTGTAATGGCTGTTTATATTGATAAAATCCTGGATTCAAAACTTGACCTATTGAGGTTTTATCAATTTCAGCCTGAGTTTTATCCTGTTTTACTAGAAAGTGTTTCACATCACTCTGATCTTGCCCGGTTTGATATTTTATTTATTGATCCGCTTGATACACTTGTTCTAAATGCTAATAATCAACTAAAGTATCAAGACATAAATCAAGTTTCATTTGAGCACCTGTTTGAAAGTAATCATTTTCTCAATGCTTTTGATAAGTTATTTTCTCAGTTTCAAACAGAGCAAAAGCTAGAAAGTAATTATCCATTTAATGGTGGATGGTTTACCTTTTTAAGTTATGAAATTGCTCATCAAATTGAACCGGTTATAGGTGTAGTTCAATCTGAATCCAGTTTACCGTATGCCTATGCTATTAGATTTCAATCAGCTTTAATATACGATCATGTAAAAAATGAATTGGTTTTAATCAGTGAATCTCAGACAAAATTCAAGCAATTAAAATCTAAGATATATGAAGATATCCAGCATTTACCGACATTTGAAAAGCTTGATTTAAAAGTTAAATTACTTGAAGACGAAAGTATAATTTTTACAGATGCGGTTAATAAAATAAAAGAATACATTATTCAAGGTGATGTGTTTCAGGTTAACTTGTCTCGTAAGTGGCAAGCTGACTTAGGTATCAAAGACTTATATAAAAGTGCAGCGCATATTTATCGAGCACTTAGAATAGCTAATCCGGCACCATTTTCCTGCCTGGCTAATATTGAAAATAATGTCATTATTTCATCCTCACCAGAACGTCTGGTAAAAGTACATGATGTTGAAAATAAAAAGCATATTTTATCCAGACCAATTGCAGGTACTCGTCCCAGAGGACAGAATCTGGAAAATGATCTTGATTTAAAAAATCAGTTACACGATCATCCAAAAGAGAGAGCAGAGCATGTCATGCTCATTGACTTAATCCGTAATGATTTAGGTCGTGTTTGTAAGCCTGGCAGTATTCATGTTGATGAATTTATGGTTAATGAAAGCTATGAAACCGTTCATCATATTGTTTCTAATGTTACCGGTTTATTAAGGCAAAATATTAGTCCTGGTAAAATTATTCAAGCAATGTTCCCGGGTGGAACAATTACCGGTTGCCCCAAAGTTAGGTGTATGGAGATTATTGCTGAGTTAGAACAATGTCAGCGTGAAGCTTATACGGGTTCTTTAGGTTATATTAATCATGATGGGACGCTTGATTTAAATATTCTGATTCGTACGATTCAACTTAAGCAGGAAGCTAATAAACATCTTAAATTAAGTTTCAGAGCAGGGGCAGGAATAGTCAATGATTCAATTGCTAGCAATGAACTTAAAGAAACTCGAGCAAAAGCTTTGGGTATGATTAACGCAATTAATTTGGTTGATAATCTGTGATTCTTATTAATGGCGAAACAAACGATAAAGTTTCTGCACGAGATCGTGGCCTGGCCTATGGTGATGGTGTTTTTGAAACATTGGCAGTAGTTAACAATAAAATTCATAATTGGGATTTACATGTAAACAGGCTTCATGACTCTTTAAAACGTTTAAAGTTTCCGACCATTGATGAACAATTACTCTTATCCCGTTTAAACGAACTCATTGAACATTCAGAATTTGCTATTGATAATCGTTTTATTATAAAACTTATTATTACTCGCGGAGAGACTCAAAGAGGTTATCAATTACCTATTAAAACGGTGGTTTCAGAAGTCTTATTTGATTCAAAATGGCCTGATTTTGCAAATGAATATTATATCAATGGCATTGATATACAAGAGCTTAGTATTAATTTGCCTAATCAGCCTGTATTAGCGGGGATCAAACATCTAAATCGACTCGAACAGGTTATGGCTCAAGCTGAACTTGATGATGTTTTTCAGGAAGGGTTCTTGTGTAACTCTGATAGACAATTAATTAGTGCAATCAGTGGCAATTTATTTGTTGTATATAAGGATGTCTTACATGTACTCAATCAGCAACAATCCGGCATTAGCGGTACTATTCGACAACAAATTATTAATCATTTTAAGGGTTTAAAACGACCGGTTTGTAATGATCTACTAGACACTGAAAAGTTATTTTATTGTAGTGAAGTTTTTTTATCCAATAGTATACGTGGACTTTGGCCAGTTAAATCTATTCAATTTAAATCAGGTAAAATCAAAAAATACAAAATAGGAAAGGTTTATCGGATGTTATCTGCTCTTATCAATAAAGAATTAGGTTATACTAACTCTTTATGATTAAAAAATTATTAAAATTTCTATCTTTATTTGCTTTTCTTTCCGTTATTGCAAGTTATTTCTTATGGCAGGATTACCAAAAATTTCTGAATAACCCCCTTGAACAAACAAAATATGAAGATATTGTGTTTGAAATTAAGAAAGGGGAAGGTTTAAGGGCAATTACACAAAAACTAATAGATAATAAATTATTTTCTAAAAAAGTTAATCGCTATTATTATTGGTTTTACCTTCGTTACAATCGAATGTTTCGTAAATTTAAAGCGGGTGAATATGAGTTTTCACCACAAATATCCGTTATTGATTTAACAAATTTATTTATATCCGGAAAAGTAAAGCAGTATTCAGTTACTTTACCAGAAGGATGGACTTTAAAACAAATTAAAGAACATTTGGCGAGTATTGAGCCTTTATCTCCTCATAAAGAAAATATTAATTTTTATCGGCAATTAGGAATAAAGCAAGAAAATCCAGAAGGTCTATTTTTCCCGGATACCTACTTTTATACTAGAGGTACCTCTGCTAGTGAGATTTTAAAAAGAAGTTATCTAAAAATGCAAAATGTGCTATTAAAGGCCTGGCAGAAAAGAGAGAAAGATTTACCTTTAAAAACGCCCTATGAGGCACTTATTTTATCTTCAATTGTTGAAAAAGAAACAGGGAAAAGTAGTGAAAGAAATAAGATTGCTGGGGTTTTTATTAGGCGACTTAATAAGAAAATGCGCTTGCAATCAGATCCAACGATTATTTACGGAATGGGCGAAAACTATGATGGCAATATTAGAAAACGCGATATTAATGAGAAAACCGCTTATAATACTTATCAAATAAATGCTCTTCCACCAACGCCAATTGCTTCCGCTAGTGAAGAATCTATTAAAGCCGTTATGCATCCAGATAAAGGGAAAAGTTTATATTTTGTTGCCAATGGTAAAGGTGGACATGTTTTTTCTGATAGTTTAATTGAGCATAATAAAGCTGTCAGAAAATATATACTAAATAAATAACATCAGCCCGATAATATTGATATATTAATTACAACTAATTGCTAGAATTATAAAAATGAAACTTGATTACAATGTTTTGGTTATTTCAAATGATAAGAAGTTTAAACATCAACTAGACTTTTACTTTAAGAATGTAAATCATAACTTAACATTTATTAATTCTATAGAAGAATTGTCACTGGTTAATATAAAACATCACTTTGATTTCGTTTTTCTTGATAATCCAAATGAATACGATAAGCTAAGTTTAATCCTAAAAGAACAACTGCCTGAACATATTATCTTTTTTTGTGAAAATGATGATATCGATATACGTCTTCAATTAATTGATTGTGGTATCACTTATCTTTTTATAAAAAATGAATTTAAGCAAGTTGAACTTTTTGAGTTATTAGATGAATTAAATCATCCTAAAATAGATGATGAATGTCGGGTATTGTTAATTGAAGATGAAAAAATCGCTTCCATAATTTTTGAAGAATACCTGACTTCAAATGGCATAAATACTAAGGTAATAACTGATTCGTCATTAACACTTCCAGCAATAAAAGAATTTAATCCTAATGTGATATTAACAGATTATATGATGCCGGATTACGATGGTTTAATGTTGTTAAAAATCTTAAAGCAAGAGCTGCGTTATAAGCATATTACCGTTGTTTTTTTATCAGCTATTAGCGATAAAGATGTGATACAAGAAGCGATAGAAAATGGAGCCTATCTTTTTCTTAATAAATCGATTACTGAAGAACAATTAGTTGCTGAAGTTAAAAAGGCCTATGCATTGACAAAGCAACATAATTTAACGATTAACAAACTATATTCTTCGTTAACAGAAAATCAATTATATCTAAGTGCATTTGATCAGCACAGTATCATTAGCACGGCAGATATTTCAGGAAAAATTACTTATGTGAATGACATGTTTTGTAAAATCAGTGGTTATAGTCGAGAAGAATTAATTGGGAAAAATCATCGCATTGTTAAGTCTTTTTATCACTCACAAGAATTCTATAAAAACATGTGGGGAACTATTTCCTCAGGAAAAGTTTGGCATGGCACAATCTGTAATTTTACAAAAAATCAGCAGGAATATTGGGTTGAAGCGAGTATTATGCCGTTTCTTGATGAAAAAGGTGTACCCTATAAATATGTTTCTGTCAGAACAGATATAACAAAATTAAGAAATAATGAAAGGCTACTCAATCTTAGCCAGGATTTCGGCCAGATTGGCTCATGGCAGTATGATATTTCAAATAATCGTTTTCAAACGACAGAAAAATTCTGGGAAGTATTTTCACAACCATACAAAAGTCTGGCTTTATCTTATGAACAATTTGTTACTTTAATTCATCCAAAGGATAAGGAAAGTTTTATAGATGCATTTAATGCCTGTTTAAATGAAAACAAACAATTAAATATTGAACACCGTTTTATTGATCCTGATGGCAATTTACATTGGTTATTACATCGTGGAAATGTTTATAAAATCAAAGATAAACAGATTTACTTGCTGGCTTTGGTTCAGGATATAACGGAGAAAAAAGAATTAATTTCTCAATTAGATAATAAAAATAAGCTGCTCGATAATTTAAATAGTTTACTTTTAAACTACTTAAACAAAAGCGACTTTAATGCAACGATGCATAATTACCTGAATAGTTTATTAAAGTTAACCAATAGTGATAGTGGTTTAATATTAGAATTAGAATTTGAAGGAACGCCTTCTCAAAGACAATTTAATATTTTATCGTCCAATAATTTTGAAATAAAAAATTCACAGCAATCCGATTCAAGTCAACCTGATTCAACTATCGTTAGTTTAATAAAATATAATATCGAGTTTGATCTACAACCACTGATTAAAAGAGTAATTGATAATGAAGAACCTTATATTAACGACACTTTAAATCAACTAGTCAGTAGTGAAACAAATAATGAAGCGCTTAAAAATTTAAATGTTCTGGTTTTCCCAATATATTATGAAAATAAAATAACCGGATTAATTATAATTTGTAATGACAGTCATGTTTATAATATTACTTTACTAAAAGAAATATTATCCATGAATATTGCATTAGACATTATTTTAAAAGCACATAAACACTACGAACAAAGAGAGAAAGCAACATTACAGCTGCTTAAATCTAAAGAGCATGCCGAACAGGCAAATAAAGTAAAGACTGTATTCTTATCCAGTATAACACATGAGTTTAGAACCCCATTAAATGCCATTCAAGGGTTTAGTCAATTGCTTAAATTAGAATCAGCTTCTCATCTATCGGAACAAGAAATTGACAATATTGATGAAATAATAAGAGCAGGAAATCGTTTACTCGAACTTTTAAACGGTATTTTAGAATTTAGTAAAATAGAGCAGGAAGATATTGAGCTTGAAATTAAAAAGTTTAATTTTACGGATTCTTTAGTTTCCGAAATCAACATGATTAAACCAATATTAAATACACAAAATATTTCTTTAAGCATCTATTTTAAAGAACAACAAAAAATTGATTTAGAGCAATTATCTAAGCAAAGTTTTTTTATTGAATCAGATGAATACAGGTGTAAACAAGTACTTGCTAATTTATTTAGTAATGCAATTAAATTCAATTCTAATCCTGGTTATATTAATATATTTATTGAAATAATTGAACAAAATGAGCAAAGAAAATTGAAATTCTCCATAACAAACTCAGGCAAAGTTATAAATCAAGAGCAATTACCCATGTTATTTAATCCATTTGAGCGTTTAGGTATGGAAGGTTCAAATATTCGGGGAAGTGGTGTAGGTTTGTCATTAACGAAACAATTAATTGAATTGATGCAAGGTGAAATTGGGGTAAATACTGACAAAGATACAAACTTTTGGTTTACCTTACCCGTATCATTTTTAAAATTATAAAACTTAGTTTAAGTTATTACTAAACCTCGGTAATCTATCAACATGTTATCAAATTCAACTTCTCATAAAATTCTTATAGTGGATGAAGTCAAAAGTATTGGCTTATTAATTTATTTGCTCAGTTTGAAAATAATCAATAAAAGGATAGGTGGATGAGTACAATATCATCTAAGAATAATTATACACTGATGTTTTTTCTTGTTATTGGAATAATTTTAATTGCAATTTTACTTATTAATACGCTTAATTTAGTCAATATAAATAGTTTGCATATTTCAGAAACAATAAAAGTTGTTAAAAATGATCAACAGCATAATGATGAGAGATTAAAACTTTTTTTGACTCTCAATCAGGTATCGGGCTATAACGGTATTATCCATAATTTTAAAAATTATATTCTACGAAAAGACGATAAGTATTATCAACAGGTATTAATTCAACATAGTGAATTTTCACAATACATTAAGAAGTTAAAACAATTTTTAACTAAACAAGAATTACAAGTATTAACTGAATTTAAACAAACCATAGATGCATACAAGGAAAATATAATACTAGCTAAAACTTTAGCTAAAAGGGGGGGAACAACGGAAGAAATTGATAAACGAATTAAAATTGATGACACAAAAGCAGGTAAGGCAATAAATCAGTTAAAACTAATGTTTTTTTCTGATATGGAAAAAGGGCATAGTTTAACGGAAAAAAAATTTTTAGAATTTAATAACCTTCTTTACAGTATGAAAGATTTAAAATTTCTGATCTATATACTCTGTGCTGTTGTCGTTTTAATCATTTTATATTTGTTATATCTCTTTAAAAAATCTGAAGAGCATA
>JADGAU010000079.1 GCA_015231865.1 Gammaproteobacteria bacterium
TCAAGTGTTTCAGATATCAATTTTTTTTCTTTATATCGATATTTAATTAATAATAAAAAACTAAAACTGGTAAAAGTCATTAATACCGGATAAAACACTGACAAATAAATCTGATCATGGTTAAGCCACCACCAGGAAGCATAAACGAGTCCAATAATTAATAGGCTATTTAAGATAAAATTAATCAGAGCATTTGCTTTTAAAGAAATAATTAAGCTTATCAATCCCACAAGAACAACAAGCATTAACTGGGCCAACCATGCCCATTGAGGATGTATGACATAGTCACTTCTTATAATGTTATCGATTAATGTTGCATGCACTCCTACTCCTGGAAATACAGTATTATAAGGAGTTGAACGTAGATCAAATAAGCCTTTGGCTGATGTTCCTAGTAAGGCAATATGTCCAGCAACTTGCTCAATTGGTACTCTATCGTTAATAATATCAACAGCAGAAATTGTATTAAAAGCACTTTCCTGAGTATCTCTAAAGTGAATCCAAAAATTACCATTTTGATCGATTGGTACTTCCTGATCATCTATCACCAGGTAACTTATGCCTAAATCATTTTGGCGATGAATTATTTGTTCAGTCTGTAGTGCCACTAATAAAGTAGAAAGTGCTAAACTTGGATAGGTTTTATCTTGATATTGCATGACTACCGGAACTTTTCTAATTAAGCTATCACTGTCAGGACTCATATTAAAAAAGCCAGAACTTCTTGAGCTACTGGAAAATTCTTTAAGGTTATCTATAAGACCATCAGCATGATACCATTGTTGGCTTGTTTTTTTAGAAGACGAATTATCACTGCTAGAATCATTATTTAGAAAAAATATATTCATCTCACCCGAAGGTATACTTTCTGATAATTTGCCAAAAGAAGTTGTATTTTTATCAAAAACAAAGCTATAGCCTAGAACAAAAGGTCCAGATTTAAGTACTTGAGATAATTTCTGATCATTATTATAAAGATGTTCAGGAATTTGACTTAAAATATTTTTTGAGTGCTCTGGCGCGTTTATTCTGGAAACGACATTCTCAAGCGAAGAACGATCAGGCTCTGCAAAGAGGAAGTCGATACCAACTGATAAAACTTGCATTTTTTGCAGTTTTAACAGTAACTCAGCAACCTGACTTCTAGGCCATGGCCACTGCCCCACCTCCGCTAAACTTTTTTCATCAATATCTATGATGATTACAGCGCCACTTGGCTCGGTTTGTTCGAGTTTAGCTAACAAAAAATCATATAAATTATATTCAATTTTGTTGATAGTTTTAGGGTTAACAATAAATAGTGATGAGATTAATAAAGTTAATACTAAGCCACTGACAACAATGATGTGATTTTCTTTAATCAAGATAAATAAATTTACTCATCAACTTTAATAATAAATGAAGTGCCTCGACTTCCAATAGTTGCATCAGGCGTTTCAAATGAAACTGAATTAGGTGCAAGTTTTGATAATTTACCAGAAACATAGGATAAAGAACCTTTGCTAAGACGAGTTAACATAGAGAATTTTTTCTTAGAAGGATTAAAAACATATTTGGTAATCGTTAATTTGCTATTGGCTCCTAAACTAATTCTGGTACTATCTTTAAATACAAGCCCCAAAGACGTATCATTTTTGGTACTGATCGTATCATTCTGAAAAACTTCAAGTCCATCAACCGCCTTAATTTGCTCAGATTCCCCAGCTCGCTGGACATATCCCTCGCCAACCACATTGCGTAAACTTCCTACTTTCTCACCTTCTACCATCTCAGTAGAAGAGCAGACTGTATTGGACAATAAGAAAAAAAGAAAAAACATCAAAATACTGCTCGAAATATTATTATGATTCATTATTATCTCTACTTTAATTAACAAATTTTTACTATAGCATTATATGCCTTAACATCGATATAGTAAAATAACTGAATTACCAAAGAGTTGCCTCAAGTTTAATTTAATTCAAAACAAAACCTAAAGTGTTGTCGCACACAAGTAATAAGCAATTTTTGCTAATGAATAAAATTTATAAAAACCTAAGCTGATGACTCAATATGTTATTTTGATTGCTCTTCATTTTATATGTAATGATGATATACCCATAGCCTTTGAAAATATCACAAGTATATACCCGTGACTATCCAAAATGCTAGATTTTAGCGTTTTGAATGTTCACGGGTATATAATTGACATCCTAACGTTTCGTTCATAGTTTTGTTCTATTCTTGAATTTTATTCTTTGTATTCATTCGTAATCTAAGTTAAATTATTCCAACTAAACTATATGGTGAATGTTCATGACCCCCTTGAAAAAGAAAAGTAATAAGATACTGGAACTATTTGAATTTATTGGATTATCGATAATTTCATTAGCAACGTTTTATGCTTTTGGTTTTAAAGTTATGCTAATGGTTAAAGCCTATAATGTTACATTGGCTGACTTATTACTTTTGTTTATTTATTTAGAGATAATCGCCATGGTTATTATTTATCTGAAATCAGGTAAATTACCCGTTCGTGTTCCTTTATATATTGCTATTGTTGCGTTAGCCCGATTTTTAATTATTGACTTGAAGAGTTTGGATATCACCCAAATATTGGGCATTGGTGCGACCATCATTTTAATTTCTCTGGCAATTCTTATTATTCGATACGGGCACAGTAATTATCCATATAATGATAATGATGAAACTAATTAGTTATCTTTATCAAACATTTTAAAACTCTAATTTTAGCTTTAATTTAATCGTGGCACAGTATTTGCTTTGATTAATGTACATATAAAGCAAAAAGGAGAATGATAAATGATTTCGAATGTAAATAATGGCGTGATTTATAATAATTACCTATTTAGTCCCCAACAAGTTGAACCTAAACAAGATGAAAAAAAGCATGATAAGGATTCTACTTTATCTGAGCAAAAACTCGAATCAAAAGCTAAATCTTTAGGAGTACCTGAACATATTATAAATAAGGGGGAAGAAGCTATTCAAAAATGGTTAAGGGATAACAAAGAAGATATTGATGAAACAGCAAAAGGAAAAGACCAATCTGAAATAGAAAAAGATATAGAAAATGATAATGAATCTAAGTATAAAATAAGTATTTATATTTAACTTGTGATTTTTTCTGGATGTAGTTAATTCTGTGTAACTATGCTCTTTAGATATCCACCTATCCAATGCCAAATTTAAATTGGCATTGGCATTTTCTTATACATTTTGAATATACAAAGTTTAATGGAGAATAGCTGACAACCAATGTTTTTGAAATTCTGGTGTTATTAGTGTATTCCTACTAACCTAAGGGTGTAGTGGTATTGTTCCAAAAAATTGATAATTTAGTCTATCGTAATAGATGGCTACTGAGTTTACTCGCTTTAATCACCCCAGTGAATTACTGAAGGGCTGGAAACACTGACGGATGCATCCCCTTCAATTAGAGAACCATCCACAACCACTTCAAATTCATCAGCTGGTACGGCTACCATAGAGGTATCGGTAACGCCCAAACGAATCTGTTCATGACCTCTGAAATTGGTGGTTACGTATATGAATAGCTCGCCGCGGTCTGTCTCCACGGCGCTCGGAACTCCACCGGCACCAGAGGCTATATCATAAGGTTCACCTGTTCCGGATAGTGATTCAAACAAGTCATCTGTATTATTTGCATGATAGGCATTGCTGCTCTGCCCGGCAGAGACTAATAGCAGGTATCGTCCATCTTTCATTCGTAGCAAATCTGGATCACTTAATACACCGCTGGTTATTGTTTCCTCAATTCGAGCTCCGTCCAATTGAGTGAATTCTGCAAGATTACTGCTAGAAGTCACTGCCGAGTGTATTTCTTTAACACAGGGGTATGTATCACAGCCTGCGGGGTCTCTACCGAGTGTACCTGGCAGATAGAATAGCAGCATCTCATTGTTGCTCTCAATTAATGTGGGATCAACAAATCCATCATTGTCGCTGCCGATAAGTTGCAATCTTCCCTCCTCGACTACTTGCATGCATTTATTTAGGCGCGCCCAGTTGTTATCTGAGCCGGTATGAAATAGATAGAGATTGCCCTGATACAGCAACAGATCAGGAACACTGCCACTTCGAGGCGTAAAATCATTAATCCGTTTCCAATCCCGGCCATCATCGGAACCGGCTAGCGCGATTAGATGATTGCGGGGGTTGCTACAATCATTATCAGCGCCATTATTACAATAGTGGAATGCCATCAGGTAATTTTGTTGGGGCAGCGACGGGGTGCATTCACCGGTAATGGCGATTTCATTTTCAAGTAAATCAGTGGCGTCCGCATCTGATGAATTGTCTGTAGAAGAATTGCCAGATCCGCTATCACAAGCTGCAAGCGAAAGCAATATGATCCCGACTATAATTCTATAGCTGGGTAGTTTATTCTTTAGCCACATTTACTATCTCCACTGCTTAGGCGAGTGATACAACCACCCATTGGAAATATTCCATATTCTTTGAGTTAATAAAAACCTCATAAGGACGTCGTTCTTCATGCCCTGTACTACAATTTAAAATCATCTCATTAGTGGTAATATATAAAGCATGCTCTGATTGTCCTGTTATGATTTTATAGGTCGAATCAAATTTTATTTTATTTTCTCTGTCGGTTGAGTCGAACTAAAATTTATTAATTAAAATAGATCAAAGTATTTAAATTTTGATATTGAGCAAGGCATTTATAGAAAAATAACGTGAGCATATAAATAATACATGAACATTATTTTTCAATAAAAATTAAGGATAGGAAATTTAATAATATTTTGCAAGTATTAAGTCAAAAATTTAAGACATACTCTGGCTTTATTTCCTAAAACAAGAAAAATGAAACGAAGATAGGAGCTGATTGTTAAAGTAAACATTGATGTTTTTCAGTTACAGAGCATAAAATCAATGTTTTTTTAATTCAGGTAATGGCTCTGGTTTGCCAATATAATATCCTTGTATTAAATCAACACCTAATTGTTTTAAAATATCGAGTTGATTTTTATCTTCAACCCATTCAGCAATGGTTGAAATTTGTAAGATACCTGCAATATTTACCATCGATTCAATGATTGCCTTATTCATTTCTTCGTTAGATAATTCTTTTATAAAGTTACCATCTATTTTTAAGTAGTTTACCGGAATGTTTTTTAAATAAGCATAGGAACAGACACCGGTTCCAAAATCATCTAACGCAAAACAACAACCAATCTTTTTCATTGAATTAATAAAGTTTAATGCTTGAGTAAAATTAGAAATAGCAGACGTTTCAGTAATTTCAAAACAAATAATATAGGGATTAATATTATATTCACTTAATTTATCTTCTATAAAAGTGGCCATTTTCTTATTACTTAAACTTTGACCTGATAAGTTGATAGAGTACAAAAGTTGATTGCACTGACCAAATTCTTCTTTAGAATAATATTTACTTATAAATGAGAAACATTTACTGATTACCAGACAGTCGAGCTCATAAATGAGATTATATCTTTCAGCTGTTTGTATAAAACTGCCTGGAGGAAGAATCTGTCCTTTCTCGTCCAACATGCGAACTAATATTTCGTAATGTTTTTTAGGGCTATTTTCATCTTTTATAGAGCTAATTGGTTGACGGTATAAAATAAATCTATCCTCTACTATCGCATGCTTAATTTTAGTTACCCAATCTAAATCTCCCTTGCGGTCAGCAATGTCCTTATCATCTTCTGAATAAATATGGATACGGTTTCTACCTAAATCTTTGGCCACATAACAAGCAGAATCAGCTGCTTTTAATAAGTCATAGACATTGAGACTATGTTCATCAATTGGCACTAAACCGATGCTGACACCAATTTCAAAAACTTTGTCTTTCCAGCTAAAACGAAAGTCTTTGACTTCATTTAATAGTTTTTCAGCCAGTGATTCAGAAGTATTTATTGGACAATCATAAAAGATAACGCCAAATTCATCTCCACCAAGACGAGCAAGCGTATCACTAGAACGGGTAGCATGTTTTAGATTAATGGATAATTGTTTAAGTAATTCATCCCCTGCCATATGACCGCAGGTATCATTAACAATCTTGAACTGATCCAAATCCATATAACAAAGTCCATGTTGTGCTTGTTGTTTAACAGCAGATTCATGTACCTGTAACATTCTTTGTTCGAACTCTTTTCTATTAATGAGTCCAGTCAGCGAATCATGGCTCGCTTGAAAAGATAACTGGTTTGCCATAGCATGAAGTTCTTCTTCTTCTTGTTTTCGCTGCATTTCAATAGCAATTCTATTAGCAAAAATTTGTAATATGGGAGCTAAGTTTTCATCTGGATACAAAGATTTTTCATCCATAACAGAAACTAAGCCCATCATTTTCCCATTAGGAGCAATCAATGGTGCGCCAAAATAACTTTCAATACCCATTTGAATTAACATTTCATCATGAGGGTACTTTTCTGCCGCATTACAACTTATGAGTTCTACTTCAAGATTAATGACATCCTGACAAGGAGTATTTTTGAGTGAATATTCGAAGTTATCAACAAAATCATTTCCAGCTAAGACTGCGAAGGTTTTAATTCTGTTTTTATTCTGATTAGCAAAAAGACCAATAAATGCATACTTGGCCGAAAAAAGATTAGCCAGATTAATAAGGCAATCGTTAAAGAAGGTTTCTTTTGTACTAGAATCAAGGCTCTGTCGTGCAAGATCCGTCAAAACCCTTTCAACTCTTTGCCTGTTTTCAATTTCTTGTTTCAGATCCGACTGTATAGTAACTAGTCTTTTTTTCTGGTTGTACATTTTTATAATGACAATCAGTAGCAAAATTAATAATACCAGGATTATCAAAATTATATTAAAGCTTCCAGCAATCATTAAGTTAATTTCCTTTTAAGAAAGTAAAACTATTTATAATATTGGTTCTGTGATAATTCATTCAAAGGAGTTTCGATTTCGGATTTTAATCTTATACTGGTCAGACTTATGTTAACACTTCAATTATGTATAACCAATATAATACATATGGATACTATTATCCAATGCTATATCAAAATTTAGTTAGTATATTACGTGCATAATAGAATATCACATTGAACGTTCAGCAATAGGAGACGAGCAGTTATTCGCTGATATTAAAAATCCTTTACCATTAAATAACAGCTCTAGAGAATCAATCAAATATCCACTGCAATATTTTAGTATTAGACAATGACTGAAACGGTTGCACAAGAGACCAATGACGTTTAAATCTGATAATCCGATTTCTTATCCCACTAAACTTTTCAGCAACGATCGAATTCGGCAACTTTGCGTTATTTAGAAAAATAACCTAATCTCTATATAAAATTGAAGTAAAGTTAGACAACAAAGAACTTAATTAACTATAATTTAAACTCATTTTATTTATGAGTTTATACATGCTTAATCTAACACCTATTATCTTGGCCACATTCCTATTTTTAGTATTAAATTCAGCCTCGGCATATGAACGCCCTTCTTCTGGTTCTTATGAAAGAAATAAATGCCCAGAATCCAGAATTGCACAGTTCCAGAAACTAAATAATAAATTGAAAAAAAGATCAGGCAAAGATCATCCTGGCTTTATAAAGAAAATAAATTACTGCAAGTTGTTTAATAAGGTCAAGGTTTCAGGAAAATGTGATCCTGCAATTTCCAGTGATAAACAAAAACGATCAGCTGAAAGGCAGTTAAAGGATGGTGGACCGTACACTTACTGTATCCAAGATGAGGTTCGTTTATTGTTAAAAAAATAGTTAGTTCTTATTTAAAAGCAGACTTTAACGTTTATGGCAGTGTAATTGATTAAAAATTTATTATCTTATAATACTTATAACCGATTATATTATTTTCAATAGAGCTTTCACTCTCTCTAGAGAGGAGTAACTATTGATAGTATGAAACAGTGATTGTTTGCTTGCCATAACTATCAAATAACTCAATTTATATCTCGAACGGATCTTCTTGGGCTAATTCAGATTAATGCAAACCCCAAATAAAATTACTTTGTATTAGCAGGTAAGATAATACTTTTAGAATAAAACACAATCTATAAGCCCTCAATGTGTTGTTCTATTGTAATATAACAATTAAACTCAGTTGACTGAACTTTAGGAGAAAAGCTGTGAATGTAGTTAAAAAATATTTATTTTTATTTATGATAATAATCAGTGGTATTGGTTTAGTAACTAATACTCATGCATCTGATGTAAATACTGCAAAATATAAGGCAGATAGGTTAGAAAGAGATTATAAACAGTTTGTTAAAGTATCAAGACTTAGAGACGCAAAAAGCAACGAAATGATGTTTAAAATGCAAATTTATCAATCCTATGACAAGCTTAGTCCTCATATTAAAAAGTTAGTAATTCAAGAATTAAATAATAGAAATGTTCAAATACCTAAAATTAATAGCGATGTGAGTCTTATGGATAACTTACGTACTGATGGGGGTAACGAAGATAAAATAGAAGCGAAAAAAAGAGCTAATACTTTTGCTGGTGACTATAAAACGTGGAAAATAACTTCTAATTATATGCCTCCAAAAGATAAAGAAAAAAGTTTTGATACTCAATTTACTCGTTCATTTGAAAAACTTAGCCCCAATGTTAAAAAGTTAGTCATTCAGGAATTGAATACTCAAAATATCAAAATACCTACAATTAATTAAAACTATATATGAATACATTTTAGTACGTCTATAAATTCCGGTATTGTTCTTCTCATAGAATGAGTGCAACAAATTGATTTGGCGTTTGTAGAGATTTTCTAAACTCTTTTTGAAGTCCAGGAATGCATTTACGCAATTTTACTGGCGTCTTGAATCGAAAGTAAGAGGTATGATGTCGCCCTAAATAGCAGTGGCTAATAAATGAATTTTCCATAGATGCTCCACAATGGTGGATCACTCGGTGGATCACCTGTATGAATACACAGTTTAGGAAAAATCAAATTGAAATATAAAAAGTATTATTAAAACAAAAGCTTAACTTGCACTTAAGTATTGGGTAATAATATGGTGCCGGCGGGCGGAGTCGAACCGCCACGGACGATGTCCACTACCCCCTCAAGATAGCGTGTCTACCAATTTCACCACGTCGGCTGGAATTTACTCCGTTTTAGCTGCAGGAGCCGGGATGTCAGGAGTATCTGCAGAGCTTACTGCTGCTTTCGCTGCATCTGCAGTTTCTGCACTTATATTGGAAAGCTCTTCTGATGTGGGGATTGAAGGAATATCACCTTGTTCAGATTTTTGCTGTACGACTGGTAATTCAATAGATTTTCTATTAGAACTGATTTTCTGTCCAGAAGAATAAGATAAAAATAGAGCAATACAAAAAAAAGTTGTTGCCAATACAGCAGTCGTTTTGCTTAAAAAATTCCCCGAACCCTGGCTGCCAAAAAGTGAATCCGATGCACCACCACTAGAGCCGCCACCAAAATTCGCTCCGGCATCAGCACCCTTGCCTTGTTGGATTAAAATCATACCAACCAGACCAATACAAACTAGTACATATATTGCTAAAACAATAGTATCCATTATTTATCCTAATATTTATTCGCCGGCCTGGCAGATAGCCATAAAATCTTCAGTCTTTAATGATGCGCCGCCAATTAGACCACCATCGATATCTTCTTGAGCTAGTAGGTTTTCTGCATTGCCAGGATTCATACTACCACCATATAAAATTTGTACTGCCGCAGCATTATCAGCATTTATCTTAGCTATATGTTGTCTGATAAAAGCATGTGCATCTTGAGCCTGCTCAGGTGATGCAGTTTTACCTGTACCAATTGCCCAAACAGGTTCATAAGCAATAACACAGTCAGCATATGCATTGTCGCCATTAACAGCAAAAACAGCATCTAATTGCTTCATTAATACATCTTCAGTAACATTACTTTCGCGTTCTTCTAAGGTTTCACCAATACAGAATATTGGAATTAATCCTGCTTCCTTAACGACTTTAAATTTTTCAGCAACAACTTCATTTGTTTCACCATAAAGCGTACGTCTTTCTGAGTGGCCAATAATGCTATACTGACAACCAAAATCCTTTACCATTGATGTAGATATTTCACCAGTAAATGCACCTGAAGCCTGTGTACTGATATTTTGAGAACCAACACCAACGGCACTGCCTTTAGTTGCTGCTGTTACCATAGGGATGTAAACATAAGGAGGACAAACTGCCGTACTAACTTTTAAAAGTTTCTTAGAACCTTCAACAACACCATTAATTAAGTTTTCAACCATTTCAGTTGAACCATTCATCTTCCAGTTTCCAGCAATTAAAGTTTTACGCATATTTAAATCTCTTTATAAATTTCATGTTATTAAGCATGTTTTTAGGCATGTTATTTGAGCGGGGCGATCAAGCAAAAATAAGAGGCAGATCCTACCGTTGATAACCTTAAAAATCAAGTACTTTATATGTTTAGAATGTTTTCCAGCAGCAATAAACAATGTACAAAATTACTTTAAGCAAACTCAGCGGTAACTACATCTGCAATACTTTTACACCATTTTTCAACCAGCTCCATATCTTCAGCCTCTACCATTACTCTTATTAAAGGCTCTGTTCCTGAGGTTCTGAGTAGCACTCGTCCTTTATCAGCCATTGATGCTTGTGCATCTTTAACAATATTCTGTACCGCTTCAGATGTATAAGGATCTACCTTATTAGCAATACGAACATTAATGAGTTGTTGAGGATATTTTGACATTCCCTTTTTAAGTTCATGTAAAGATTTATTGCTTCGCATCATTGCCGAAAGTACTTGCAGAGCTGAAACAATTCCATCGCCCGTGGTGGTTTTTGATAATGACAATATATGACCAGAGCTTTCACCGCCAATTGACCATTTATTTTCAATTAATTTTTCAAGAACATATTTATCACCAACATCCGCTCTTTCAAATTTAAAGCCGGCTTCTTTTAACGCCAGTTCCAAACCTAAATTACTCATTAAAGTACCAACAATACCATCTCCATGTTTTTTCTTTCTAAGGCTATCCATGGCCATGATGTAAACTATTTCATCACCATCAACGATCTCACCTGTATGATCAACCATGATTAAGCGATCCCCATCTCCATCAAGTGAAATACCAATATCAGCACGGTGTTTTAATACTTCTCCAGCTAAATTAGCTGGATATGTTGAACCAACACCATCATTGATATTTGTACCATTTGGTGAAACACCAATAGGGATCACTTCAGCGCTTAATTCTCTAAAGACACTGGGAGCGATGTTATAAGTTGCACCATGAGCACAATCAACAACAATACGCAGGCCTTTTAAACTCATTGAATTGGAAACCGTACTTTTACAAAATTCAATATATCGTCCTTGAGCATCTTCAATACGTTTAGCTTTACCAAGTTTTGCAGACTCAACTGTCTCAATTTCTTTTTCTAGTTCAGCTTCAATTTCCAGTTCGATTTCAGTTGATAATTTTGTGCCTTTAGCAGAAAAAAACTTGATGCCATTATCATAATAAGGGTTGTGAGAAGCACTGATAACGACACCTAGTTGAGCTCCCAGCGTTCTCGTTAAATAGGCAATACCGGGCGTTGGAATTGGTCCCAGTAAGTAAGTATCAATACCAGCGGCTGCCAAACCAGCTTCTAATGCAGATTCATACATATACCCAGAAATACGAGTATCTTTTCCAATTACAGCTTTGCCTGTGCCATATTTTGAAAGTACTCTACCGGCAGCCCAGCCTAATTTTAATATAAAATCCGGAGACATTGGATAAGTACCGACTTGACCTCGAATTCCATCTGTACCAAAGTAACGTTGTGCCATAAACTATCCTTTTTATGTTAATTTCGAGTAAAACATTGAGCGACTTTCAAGGCATCAATTGTTTCAGCAACATCATGAACCCTAAATATTTTTGCGCTATTTTGTAAGGCAATAATAGCAAGTGAAATACTTCCAGCCAAGCGTTGATCAACTTTTCTAGCTATCATTTTATCTAATAATGATTTTCGGGATAAGCCCACCAAAACTGGATAACCTAATTCTGAAATTTTATTCAGTCCAGCTAACAATTCAATATTATGCTCGTAAGTTTTACCAAAACCAAAACCTGGGTCAAGGAGTATATTTTTTTTTTTGATACCGGCTTCTAAACAAACTTCTGTTCGTTGTTTTAAAAAATAACAGACTTCTTCAATAATATTTGTATATCTAGGGTTACTTTGCATATTTTTCGGATTTCCCTGCATATGCATTAAACAAACAGGCACATTCAATTGGCTAGCAATGTCAACAGCGCCTTCGGCTTGTAAAGCATTAACATCATTTATCAGATGAGCACCACTTTTTATAGCAACATCCATCACTTGTGGTTTTGATGTATCTATAGAAATTATGGTATCGAAGCGTTTTGTAATGGCTTCGATAACCGGAACAACTCGGTTTAACTCTTCATCAATGCTTACTCTATCGGCACCTGGGCGAGTTGATTCACCGCCAATATCGATAATATCAGCACCTTCGGCAATCATTTTTTCAACTTGATTTAAAGCTGAATTCAGGGAATTAAAACGTCCGCCATCAGAAAAGGAATCCGGGGTAACATTTAAGATCCCCATAATGGTTGGTTTAGAGAAATCGATCATTTTATCATTCACTTTAAACAAAAATGCCGGTCTTTAAACCGGCATCTAAACTATCAATTACAAATATTAATGTTGTTCAGCTGTGTCGCTCAATTTATCATCTTTGGAATCTTTATCTGAATTTTCGTCTTCAGGTTTTTCTGATTTTTCATCAACAACTGATTTACCATCTTTATCATCATCATCACCTTCAAAAGCAGGTTCCAAATCAGCCCAGCCTTTAGGTTCTCTAGGTTCTCTACCTGCCATGATATCGTCGATCTGATCACGATCAATCGTTTCAAACTTTAATAAGGCTTCTGCCATAACGACAAATTTATCATTATTTTTAATCAGAATATCTTTGGCTCTCTCGTAATTAATATCAATAATTAGTCGAACTTCCTCATCAATCGTATGGGTTGTTTCATCAGAAACATTTTTATGTTGAGTTACAGAGCGTCCAAGGAAAACTTCACCTTCCTCTTCACTATAGACTAAAGCACCCAACTTGTCAGACATACCCCATTTTGTGACCATATTTCTAGCAAGTTCAGTTGCACGTTCAATATCGTTACTGGCTCCTGTCGTGACCATATCTGCACCAAAAACTAATTCTTCGGCTAAGCGACCACCATATAGGCTTGAAATCTGGCTGTTGAGCTGCTCTTTTGTCAAGCTATAACGATCTTCTTCCGGTAAAAACATAGTGACACCTAATGCCCTACCACGAGGAATAATACTCACTTTATAAACAGGATCGTGTGATGGCACCATAAGACCAACTATCGCATGCCCTGCTTCATGATAAGCCGTTAACTTACGCTCTTTCTCCTTCATTACCATGGACTTACGTTCTGAGCCCATCATGATTTTATCTTTTGCACGTTCTAAATGAGACATGCCGACTAAACGCTCATTAAACTTAGCTGCAAATAAGGCCGCTTCATTGACTAGATTAGCTAGATCTGCACCAGAGAATCCTGGCGTACCACGAGCAATTAAAGATGGTTTTACATTATCTGCCATAGGCACTTTTCTTAAGTGAACTTTTAATATTTGTTCACGTCCTTTAATATCAGGTAAAGGCACGACAACTTGACGGTCAAATCTTCCCGGTCTCAATAAAGCAGGATCCAGCACATCAGGTCTATTCGTCGCTGCAATAATAATAACGCCTTCATTACCTTCAAAACCATCCATTTCAACCAATAGCTGATTTAAAGTTTGCTCACGTTCATCATGTCCACCACCAAGACCAGCACCACGATGGCGACCAACTGCATCAATTTCATCTATAAAGATAATACAAGGTGAGTGTTTTTTAGCCTGTTCAAACATATCTCTTACACGAGATGCTCCAACACCAACAAACATTTCAACGAAATCTGAACCAGAAATAGTGAAAAATGGCACTTTAGCCTCACCAGCTATCGATTTTGCTAATAATGTTTTACCTGTACCAGGAGAACCCACCATTAAAACACCACGCGGTAATTTACCACCGAGTTTAGTGAATTTTTCAGGATCTTTAAGAAATTCTACTAATTCAGTCACATCTTCTTTTGCTTCTTCACAACCTGCAACATCTTTAAACGTAATTTTTATCTGATCTTCACCTAATAATTTTGCCTTACTTTTACCAAAGGACATTGCTCCGCCCTTACCACCGCCTTGCATTTGGCGCATGAAATAGATCCAGATAGCTAAAATTAACAGAATTGGAAATGAAGAAATAAATAATTGCAATAATAAACTTTGCTGTTGCGGAGGCTTACCAACAATTTCAACATTATTGCGCAATAAATCACCTATCATTGAAGTATTGCTTGATTCTGGACTATAGGTAGTAAAACGTCTTCCTTCCTGAGTAAAACCACTAATTACCCGACCTTCTAAGGTCACGGAAGAAACCTGACCACGTTCTACCTGTCGTAGAAACTGTGAATATTCAATTTCTGATGCTGACTTACCCGACGGTGTAAAATTGCTAAATACCGACATTAAAATGACACCTATAACTAACCATAATAGGATGTTTTTTGACATATCGTTCAAAATTTATTGCCTCTAAAAATAAAGTTTTAAGTATTAAGTGCTAAGTTGTAAGACAAAATCTAAAAGCTCTAAAACACTAGTACGACAGAGTATTATAACAAACTATCTTAACACTTAACACTTAACACTTAACACTTAACACTTAACACTTAACACTT
>JADGAU010000007.1 GCA_015231865.1 Gammaproteobacteria bacterium
AGCTGAAAATATTGTCGCTCAGCGTCTGGCTGCCTGTGTTAATATCTTACCTCAGGTTCGATCTATTTATCATTGGGAAGGTAATATAGAGTCTGCGGAAGAAAGTTTATTATTAATAAAAAGCCATGTTGATAAATTCGACTCTTTGCAAAATACAATTGTCAATATTCACCCCTATGAAGTCCCGGAAATAATTTCTTTAGATATCAAAGAAGGTTTACCATCATATCTTAACTGGCTTTCTTCAAGCATCTTTGATAAAAGAAATTAAAATAATAGAATCTTCTTAGTAAATTTGCCTGATTATAGATAAAATAGGTTAAGTCTGCTTTCCAAAAGAGTTATACTGGCACAACTATTATATATTTAGGAAGTTTATACATGAATTGGTTTACGTTCAGTTTAAATCATTTAATGATTGTATTATCTGTGTTGATGTTTTCTGGAAATGTTCACTGTGAAGAAGAGTTTTTAAAACCCGAAGAAGCATTTAAATTATCATCAGTTAAAGTTTTATCTGTCCCTGGCGAAGAAAAACTACTACAAGTTAAATGGAAAATAGCTGATAAATACTATCTATATAAAAGCAAAGTCAGTTTTTATTCGAACAATGAAGAAATTCAAGTTGGTGAATTAGAATTACCTAGCGGTGAAATTAAAAATGATGAATTTTTTGGAAGAATAGAAGTCTACAAAAAATCTTTAACTGCACTTGTTCGAATTACAACAGCCTTAAGTGGTGATTTGTCTATTATGGCAAAAACGCAGGGTTGCGCAGAGGCGGGACTATGTTATCCTCCGTTAAGACAAAAAATATCATTTTCATTGGCTGCATCTGTAGCAAAAAAAGAATCTGTTAAAACAGAAAAGTCTGAATTACTTCCAGAATTATTAACTTCGAATAGTGCATCGTCTGCAAAATCAGTTTTTCAGGCGTTAGAGCAAACCACAGAACAAGACGATGAGTTTTTACCGCCAGAAAAAGCATTTCAGGTTGAAGTGGCTAAGAATGAACAAGGAAAACTGGTGGCGACATGGACTATTGCCCCGGGATATTACCTCTATCAGGATAAATTTAAGTTTGAAACGATCCCTGCTGTTGATAATGCATTTGCGGCTATTAACTTCCCACCAGCGAAAACAAAAACTGATGATATTTTGGGCACTTATAAGGTATACGCTAAGCAAGTTGCAATTGAAATTCCTTTAACCGCTAAGATAGAAAACAAAAAGGATCTTCAGCTTAAGATTACTTATCAGGGCTGTGCAGAAGCGGGTCTTTGCTATCCGTTAATGAAAAAAACTATTGACCTTAACCCTGCTGATTTAAAACTTGCTGATTCCAGTGAAGGTGTAGAGCAAACAAATGTGGCAGCACAAGGAGTAAGCGAATCAGAGCAACTTATGTCTGAACAGGACCAATTAGCCAGTATTCTAGATAAAGGTAATGTCTTTTGGACATTGCTCATTTTCTTCGGACTGGGCTTAGCACTTGCTTTCACTCCCTGTGTTTTTCCAATGATTCCAATTTTATCTGGAATTATTGCCGGTCAAGGCGATGATATTACTACCCGTAAAGCCTTTACGATGTCCACATTATATGTGTTAGCAATGGCTGTCACTTATACCATTGCCGGTGTGATTGCTGGAATGTCTGGTGAGAATATCCAAATTTGGTTCCAGACTCCATGGGTTCTGGGTGTTTTTGCCGGTATCTTTGTACTTTTGGCCTTATCAATGTTTGGTTTCTATGAAATTCAACTGCCATCAAGTATACAAAGCAAAATGACTGAAATTAGTAATAATCAAAAAGGTGGCAAGTACTCTGGTGTTATTGTTATGGGCTTTCTGTCTGCTCTGATAGTTGGCCCATGTGTTGCTCCACCATTGATGGGTGTACTAATTTATATTAGTCAGACGGGCGACCCGTACCTGGGTGGTGCAGCACTATTTTTAATGAGCCTGGGCATGGGATTACCACTTATTGCCATTGGCACATCGGCAGGTAAGTTCTTACCTAAAGCCGGTGGTTGGATGGACTCAGTAAAAGTCTTCTTTGGTATTATGATGTTAGCCCTTGCGGTCTGGATGCTTGAGCGAGTATTAGCTCCAGGCTTAATTATGGTTTTATGGGCATTGTTATTGATTTTCTCAGCCGTGTATCTGGGTGCTTTAACGCCAATTACAGACTCGACAAGCGGTTGGGCTAGGTTTAGAAAAGCAAGCGGTTTAGTGTTATTGCTTTATGGTGTTATCCTGATTGTCGGTGCAGCTAAAGGCAATGAAAGTGTTTTTACTCCTTTGAAAGATAAAATGATCTATGGTGTCGCTGGTCAGCAGGCAAATGCTTCACCAGAGCACCTAAACTTTGATACGGTTGTTACTAATAAAGCGCTTGATGACAAACTTACCGAAGCTAAAAATGCAGGAAGATATGCCATGCTGGATTATTATGCAGATTGGTGTATTTCATGTAAGGAATTGGAAAAATATACTTTTACAGATCAAATTGTTATTGATACGCTTAAAAATGTAACCTTGCTGCAGGCAAATGTAACTGTTGATAATGACGAGACGAGTCAATTAATGAAACGTTTTAGTATTATTGGCCCGCCGGCAATCTTGTTTTTTGCACCAAACGGTAAAGAAATGAAGCGTTTTAGATTAGTTGGCTATAAAAATGCTGAACAATTTAAAGCACATATAGATAAGGTTTTATCAAGTAATTAATTATTTCTTATTATAATGGAAAACGATCTCGAAATTATTTATCAGGAAATAGTTCCTCAGCAAGAGAAATTAAGAGGTTCCTTTGATACTAAAAAGTTAGCAGTTGATAATTGGTACAAAAGCCTACATCTTATCAATACCGCGGAGACACAAGAAAGAATCAGCCTGGTATTAACGGAAGTGAATCAGTTACAAGTCCCTTATGATGAGCGCAAATATTTATTGGACTTACTCTATGAGCCGGTGATTTCATTAGCAGGGCATGTCAAAAAAACATATCTTGATACCAAGTTTCCCTTAGCGGCTGAAGATAAAGAAAAAGTTAATAATTGTATTAAGTTATATAATCAATTAATTGTTGGTCATTCAATTATTCTATTGGAGTTAGTAGACAATAGAACTCGACGGTTTTTATCAATTATTACAGGCAGACAAAAAAAAGAATTAGCAGAAACAATACAAGTTATAACCCGTTATTTAACTCAAATTGTTTTAACTAATTTTGAAGTATACAATCAGGCTCCATCAGCGATATGGGAAAAATTATATGCTCTTTATCAATTCTCTGAGAAGAAAAAAATAGATAATTTAATGGTCACTGATAAAATGCTTCGCGCTGAAACCAGTGTTAAATTAACATTTTTGCAGTCTCTATTATTATCCCTGGCTGATCCCTATCACTTTAATCAGCAGCAAATATATTTTATATATAAACATCTTGCCCACTGGGCAAAGTTCGTTAAGATGTCTTCTGAAGATAAATCAAAGGATACTAATTTTTCTGCAGTTAACTTAACAGAAGAATTTATGCCGACATTTTTCCCACGAGGCAAGGAGCCAAAACGTTCTGATATGCTCTACCTTGACTCACATGAATTAACGATAGAGCGTATTAATGAAAGTGAAGAAGAAGTGGGTGGATTTCTTTCTCCAAAGATTAAAGAAGCTTTATTGTCGCAATTAAAAGTTTCATTAGCAGTTTTTGTTGAAAGAAAGCATGATCGTCGTGAATTTTTCTCAGAAGTTAAAATAGTAATGGGAATTAATCATGTCCACTATGTACTAAATAATTATCAGAATCCTGAATGGGTTAGTAATGCGAATTTTGAATCTAAAATATCGGATGAAGAAGATATTGATTATGGAGCATTAAACTCATTAAATTCCCTGCTTTCTCCGAGTAAACCCCCAGAGCCTCTAAAAATTGAAACATTTTTGACTGAAAATGCGAGCTTAAACGGTTTAAGTCTGGTTTGGGTAAGCCCAGAAAGCGTTAAGCTAAATATTGGAGAAGTTGTTGCAGTTAGTCATTCCAAGGAAGATAAACCTAATCAATGGGCTGTTGCAGTAATTAGGCGCATACAATATGGAGATAATCAGCCATTAAGAGTTGGTATACAAATTATCTCTTCACATAAAACTAAAGCAATTGGTGTTATGCGTCCGGATGAATTTAAGAAATATAGGGCATTATATTTACCCGCTACTGATAAATTTTCTGCGCAGCCGACAATATTAACGGATGCATTAACTTTTAATGAAAATGAATTATTAAAAATTGTGCCTTGCTCAAAAACAGTTGCTGGTGCACCAGAACGTACAATTCGTTTAATGCAAAATAAAGAGACGACTTCATTTTATATGCGTTTTGAACTAGGTTTGGAAAACAACTAAAGTATCGCATTAACTAAAACACGGACTCTTTATAAGCAGCACCAGGCGTTTCTCTAACTAACTTAGGTACTAAATATCCAGGCAGTCTTGTTTTAAGTTGTTGAATTAGCATAATTGCATGCTGATCAGATACTTCAAAATGTCCGGTGCCAATCACTTTATCTAGTTGATGCAAATAATAGGGTAATACACCATATTGAAGTAATCGCTCACTTAAGTCAGACAGAGATTCTACTGAATCATTTATGCCTTTAAGTAATACACTTTGATTTAATAGTTGGATATTGTTAAATTTTAGCTGCTGTAATTTTTGTTGCACTTCACTATCTAATTCATTTGCATGATTACAGTGAAAAACAATCGTAAGAGGTTTTGTCAGACTTTTAAATATTGAAATTAATTCATCATCAATACGTTTTGGTTCAACGATAAGTTGTCGAGTGTGAATCCTTAAATATTGAAGTTGAGACAATTTGTTTAGTCGAGTTAAGATTTTCCCGAGGTTTTTATTACTCAATAGCAGCGGATCTCCACCGCTTAAAATGACTTCTTTTATATCTGATTTTTTTTGTATCTGAATGATTTGATTTTCAATATTTTGTTTATTAATGGCCTGTTCATGATAGGGGAAGTGGCGTCGAAAACAATACCTGCAATGGATGCCGCAGGCAGAAGTAGGCATTAATAATAAGCGAGCCTGATATTTTTGAATGAGTCCATTATCATCAATATAGTCACGCTCCTTTAAGGGATCAAATTCATATCGACTTGCCTGTTCTAGCTCTGCTATTCGTGGCAGAATTTGTAATAATAAGGGATCATAGGGGTTTCCTTTCTCCATTTTAGCAATAAAAGAGTAGGGAACTCTTAAGGAAAAATCTTGATGTATTTTATCTGAATAATTGACTTGTGCCTTATTTAAAGAAAGTAATTCCAATAATTCATTGATGTCAGTACAAATTGTTTTCTTAGAAGTAAGCAATAGAGCATGTTCTGTCTGATTAGAAAATGTTATTATAGCAACACTTTATTTATAACAGATACTCATAGGTAGATATCTGAGGCTCAAAATATGCACGAAATAGCTTCCCCCTTTATCAAATCTTCCCTAACTTCTCTTTTCTACTCTCAAGGGGTACTAAGTAAAGAGGGGGACTATATGGTGCAAAGCTTAAGTACTTACTAATGAACAGATAATAGAAATTTAGAGGAAACTATGGCTTCTTATAGTACAAACGAATTTAAAAGCGGTTTAAAAATTATGATTGATAATGATCCTTGTGCCATTATTGAAAATGAATTTGTTAAACCGGGAAAAGGTCAGGCTTTTAACCGGGTCAAAATTAGAAACTTAAAAACAGGCCGTGTGGTTGAAAGAACCTTTAAATCGGGTGAGTCGGTGGAAGCTGCCGATGTTATTGATACAACTTTACAATACCTCTATTCAGATGGTGAATTCTGGTATTTTATGAATACCGATAGTTTTGAGCAAATTGGTGCTGACAAATCTGCTGTTGCAGATTCAGAGATTTGGTTAAAAGAGCAGGATATGTGCGAGATTACTTTGTGGAATGGCGACCCAATTGCGGTTACTGTGCCCAATTTTGTTAACTTAACCGTAAGTGATACGGATCCGGGCGTTCGTGGTGATACCTCCGGCGGCGGTAGCAAACCAGCTACCATGGAAACAGGTGCGGTTGTTCAGGTTCCTTTATTTATTAATATTGGCGATATTCTAAAAGTAGATACGAGAACAGGTAAATATGTTGCTCGTGCCAAAGATTAATGTCAAATAGTTTTGATTTTAACGTTCTACATGAACGGGCTAAGTTATATTACTTAGTCCGTTTATTTTTTGAAAAAAGTACCGCGCTTGAAGTTGAGACACCAATCCTTTCAAGTTCAACAACAACAGAACCATTTATCGATAGTTTTGATTTGGTTGAAGGTAATCAGCGTTTATTCTTACACACCTCTCCTGAATTTTATATGAAGCGATTACTGACAGCTGTACAGCAGGATATTTACCAATTAGTAAAAGTTTTTCGCCGAGAAGAAAGTGGTAACAAACATTTACGAGAGTTTAGTTTACTTGAATGGTATCGAGTAAATATTGATGAACAAGCTTTAATAGATGATGTTGCAAACTTGATGCAATCAATTTGGGTATCATTTAGACCAGATAATGAAAAATTAACAGTCGAAAAAATAAGTTACCAAACACTTTTTGAAAATTATTATCAAATCAATCCACATCAAACAACAATAAGCGAACTTAAAGCATGCGCAAAACATTCTGGTCTGATATCATTAGAGACTGCTCTAGGGGATGAAAAAGATCGCTGGTTGGATGCTTTAATGTCTTGTGTGTTAGAGTCTAATTTAGGTGGTACTCATTCAGATCCTAAAATGACATTCATCTATGATTATCCGAAATCACAATGTGCATTAGCCAGAATATCAAAAGATGAACAGGGAAACCAAGTTGCTAAGCGATTTGAGCTTTATATTGCCGGTGTGGAGTTGGCTAATGGGTTTTATGAGCTAAATGATGAAAAGGAACAACGTCGACGTTTTAATAATGAAAACAGCTATCGGCGTATGATAGAAAAAGAACAAATACCATTAGATGAAGAATTTTTAAACGATCTAGATACACTACCAGAGTGTGCAGGAGTAGCATTGGGCATAGATCGTTTGCTTATGTTGCTATTAGGCAAAAATAGTGTTCATGAAGTTGTATATCCATAATCTTTTGGTCAAATATCATGGGTATAAGTTTTAGTAATTACGATAATTAGGGGAATAGTTATGGCTAAAAAGAAACAAGATAATTCAAAAGATAACTCAAAAGACAATAAAACTTATAAGCTCATCAATGGGCAGAAAAAGATTAAAAATGAAGTTTACGAAAAGGAGTTAGTAAAACTGCAGCTTGAACTGGTTAAACTTCAGGAATGGATTAAGGAGAAAGGTTTAAAAGTTGCTGTTATCTTTGAAGGACGTGATGCCGCCGGGAAAGGTGGTGTAATTAAACGAATCACACAATATTTAAATCCCAGGGTTAGTCCGGTTGTTGCTTTGCCTGCACCAACTGAACGTGAAAAAACGCAATGGTATTTTCAGCGCTATGTGGCCCACTTACCGGCAGCAGGTGAAATGGCACTATTTGATCGCAGTTGGTATAACCGCGCTGGTGTTGAACGTGTTATGGGCTTTTGTAATGACGAAGAGCATGCAGAATTTTTACGTTCATGCCCGGAATTTGAACGTATGCTGGTGCGTTCAGGAATTATTCTAATTAAATACTGGTTTTCGGTATCTGATGAAGTTCAGGAAGAACGTTTTCAGAGCCGTTTGACTGATCCACTTAAACAATGGAAATTAAGTCCAATGGATTTAGAGTCTAGAATGAAGTGGGAGGAATATTCCAAAGCTAAAGATGAAATGTTTGCCTATACAGATATTAAACAAGCGCCCTGGTATGTGGTTAATTCTGATGTAAAAAAACATGCTCGTTTAAACTGCATTTCTCACTTATTGAGCATGATCCCTTATGAAGATTTAAGTAAAGAGAAAAAGATCGTTCTGGAGAAAAGGACACAGAGTCAAGGTTATATTCGTCCACCTATGTCAGATCAGACTTTTATACCGGAAGTTTTTCCTAAATAAAATGACATCAACATAATTTCCAAAGGTTATGGCTAACGAGCTAAATCAATTAACTTACACAACTCACTTAACCCCTCGACTGCACGAGGGGTTTGTCTATGTAATAAGTCACTATCAATTTGGTAGATATGCTTATTTTTAACAGCAGCTATGTGCTGCCATTTTGACCATAACTCAAGCTCAGTTTTGTTGATGTTATCTGCCTTAAAATCAACAGGAATAATCACCAACTGAGGATTTTTACTCAGCAAGTTTTCCATAGAAATCATTGGATATGTGGTGGTACTATTAGCAAAAATATTATTACCACCACAGTCGTTAATCAGGCTATTAATCCAGTTATTTGAACCAATGGTTCGTAATGGCGAATGCCATAGCTGATAAAACACATCCACTCTTTTCTTATTAGAATAAAGTGCTTTGATATATTGATATTCTGTTTCTAATTTTTTTATAACTTGTTCAGTATTTTTTTGCTGATGAATTAGTTTGGCAATCTTTGAAATATCAGCGCTAACTTCATCTATGGTTTGCGGATTGCTATAGAAAATTTTATAACCCAGGGATTCTAACCGCTTTAAATCCTGTATTTTATTACCAGTTTTCCAGGCAATAATTAAATCAGGTTTTAAATCAAGAACCTTTTCAATTTGAATGCCATGATAATTACCAATAATGGGGATTTGTCTGGCTTGTTTCGGATAATCAGCATGGGATAAGGTCGCAACTATTTGTTTGCCAGCGCCAATGGCATAAAGGATCTCTACCGAATGAGGAGATAAAGCAATAATTCGCTGAGAATTATTAGCATGAACGAAGTGACTAATAAATATTGTAAATATAAGTGTAAAAAAAAGTTTCATTGCAGAAATTAAGCGTTTTTATTTCTTAAAATGATAAAGAAAAAAACACTGCCAATAGCGGCTGTGACAATGCCAACCGGTAAAACCTGATTCTCAAATACCGTACGGGCAATAATATCCACCCAAATTAAAAAGATACTGCCTAATAAAAAGGCGGAAATAAAGACTTTATGAAAAACTGAGCCAACTATCATTCGTGCTATATGTGGGATCATTAAACCGACAAAAGCTATACCGCCAACTTGTGCAACTAAAGTACCGGTAATAATGGCAGAAATAATCAGCAGAGAAAGTCGTAAAGAGTTTACCGGCACACCCAGACTTAAGGCACTATCATCTCCTGTTTGAATAGCTGCTATCCAGTTTCTATAAATTAAGCCAATCATAAGCCCTAAAGTCACCATGACAAAAGGTAAAGCAAGATTTTGCCATTGAATATGCGAAAAACTACCCATCATCCAAAATAGCAAAGTTGCACTAACATCCGGTGCTGAATAATAGAGGATTAAACTGGTAAATGCACTGAGCATAAACGAAACGGCAACGCCCGATAATAATAACCGTTCAACTTTAAAGGCATGTCTTCCAGCCAAAGTGAGCATTAAAAATAATGAGAATATAGCGCCTGCTAAAGCACCCATCGTAATAGGTAAGTTCAACCAAAGAATTAAAGTGGATATCGCCATTGAAACCACAGCGCCTAAAGCAGCACCGGAAGAAATACCTAATAAATAGGGATCTGCCAATGGATTTCGAGTAATTGTTTGTAATATGGTGCCACTTAAAGCCAAGCCTGCTCCAGTTATCATTGCCATCAATGCTCTGGGAAGACGTAATTCCCAAATTATCTGCCAATTGCTTGATTGTATATCACAGCTGGAATTAGAAAAACAAAGAATCATTTCATAGATTTCATTTGTAGCAATGGAAACACTACCAATACTAATTGCACAGATAACGGAGATAATCAGCAATATCAATAGTGCAAAAACGGGAAATTTAAAATTATTTCTAACTGGATTAATCATTTGAAACTGTTTTATTAGAATACTCTAAAGCGAAACTAATGCGAAGTTTATCGCTAAAGGGTTGTTGATCAATATTGGCTTTAACGTGAAATACCTGATATAAATTCTCTTCAGTAAAAACTTCCTGTGGTTCTCCATAGGCAACTATTGAACCATTATTGAGTAAAAATACCTTATCGCAATAAGTTGCGGCAAGATTTAAATCATGTAAACAGGCAATAACCGTTATATCCATTGATCTGGCAATATTGAGAATATCAATCTGATGATAAATATCCAGATGATTGGTCGGCTCATCAAGTAATAATAATTGTGGCTTTTGTACTATTGCTCTTGCAATCAAGGCTCGTTGTTTTTCACCGCCGGAAAGGACATGAAAATTTAAGTTAAGTTTATCAACAAGATCAACTTGCCGGGCTGCCTGGTGAATAATTTTGTGATCACTGTTATCGCCAAAAGAAAGTAGCTTTTTATGGGGAATAAGTCCCATTGCAATAATTTCAAAGACGGTTAAATCAAATTGAATGGAAAGTTCTGGCAGAGGTTCTTGCGACATGACGGCCATTTGTTTCGCAATATCACGGCGACTAAGATTATTTAAAGGTTGGTTCTTATAAGATATATTTCCTGAAAGTGGAATGTTTTTACCATAGAGACAATTTAATAAACTTGTTTTTCCGGAACCATTGGGTCCGACTAGGCCGATAAATTCATTTTCTTTAATAGAAAAATTTATATTGGAAAGAATATTCTGACCACTAATAGACCAATTTAGCGACTTAGCTTGAATAAGATCCATTAGCGGTCAGTGAATAATTTAATATGTGTAATGAGCAGAGATATAAACAGTACGATCAGGCTGCTGGTAATCATTACCATTAAAATCTTTAGTTAAAGTATATTGTTTATCAAATACATTGTTTACTTTTGCCTTAAGTGTCCAGTTTTTATTAACTTCCCAGGCAGTTCTTAAATTGAGGACGCCATAACCGGGAATATAATCTTGCTCATCAATTTTATTATAGCGACCAGAAGATAAGATAGCTGACGCGCCATAAGAGAGACCATTATTTTGATAATCCAGAGAAATAGAGGCATTACGTTTACTTCTTCTGGATAAGGTATGTCCAGTGTCATCATCAACAGGATTATTGGTAGATAATTGTGTTTGTAATAACCAGTTCTGATACTTCTGCTGAATAGTAAGTTCTATTCCTTTAATCTTAGCCTTGTTTACATTTTCCATCATAGAAATATCGGGGTAAGAATTAACATAAGCAATTAATTGTTCTATTTCAGTCTGATAATAATTTAGACTATAGGAAGAGCTATGAGTTTTATAGCTGATACCTAAATCAGCACTGGTAGATTGTTCAGGTTTTAAATCAGGGTTACCCTTAAAATAGGCATCAGCAGGCCAATATAAATCATTAAATGTGGGTGCTTTAAAAGCTGTTGCAAGTGATGCAGTTAAACGTAATTGCTGTGTTAAAGCATATCCACCATTAATCCCCCAGGTTGTATGAGAACCAAAAGCTTCATTATCATCATATCGTAAGGATAATTGAGCATCAATTTGTTCTCCATAATGAATAAATTGACCATAAATTGCTGAATTATCCCGAGAGTCAGCAGAAAAGTTGGTGCTGCTATTAACCTTATCCACTTGATAGTCGCTACCTAAAGTGAATAAATTAGCATCATTTATTTGAAATTCATTTTGCCAGTTAAATAACTCGGTTGTGGTTTTAAAAGAGGTGTAGCCCTCGACCCAATAAGCATTATTGGCGCCTAGATTATGTAAATGGTTTTCCTGATTATCTTTGGATTGACCAGCCTTAAACTTCATTGTATACCAGTTGCTAATATTGATATCCAGGCCAATATTCATTGCTTGTTGGTCAAATTCCAGGTGAGTTTTATCATCACTATAACCATCAAAAAAAGACTTTCCCTGGCTATTTAAAAACATCGCCGACATTTGAAATTTTTCATTAAAACGGTGTTGGCCATTTAAAGATAGCGCATAATTGTTATAGCCGTCATTATCACTATCTCCGCTATTTTTAACACCATAAGAATCGTATCCTAGAAAGTCATAACCATTTGTCTCCATGGCAGACAGGCTGGCAGTCAGTTGTGAGGACTGATTAGCCAGAGTGAAATTTAAGCCCAGATCCTTAGTATCATCTGACCCACCACCAATATTAGCCTGAAAAGAATTTTTTTCGGCATTATTGGTAAATATCTGTATAACACCGCCAATTGCTTCAGAGCCATAAAGACTTGAGCGGGAGCCTCGAACAACTTCAATACGTTCTATTTGCGCAATAGGTAAAAATTGAATTGCCGTTGTGCCCACAGTAGCAGAATGAATTGGCATTCCATCAACTAATATCAGAACATGTCCACTATTGGTGCCTCTTAAACTAATAGATGAATTGCTGCCCAGGCCACCATCAGCTGAAAGGCTAATGCCAGGTATAGTTTGTAAAACTTCGTATAAAGATTTAGCTTGAATACGTTTTATATCATCACGGCTAATAATTGAAACAGGGAACAAAGTTTCGTCAACAGTATCCGCAGTTCTTGTTGCAGTGACTACTATCGAAGGAATATCATTCATTTCAGTAGCAGATGCAAAACCTGATGAAGCAATAAAAAAGGCAAGTAAAGACGTACTCGTCTTATTAATAGACATAAAAACTCCCAAACACCCCACCGGTGTTGTTCAAAAGTAAAAAGAGTAACCATCCCCAGAAGGTTAACAAGGTTTTTTACCGGTCTCCGGGCTCATAAAGGAAGCGATTGCTATATTAAACTCAGCCTTCCCATATTCTTCAATACAGTGGCTAATGTGAGTTTATACTTTATATACCGTTGCGGGGGCAGCACTGGGGTTTAACCAGTTTCCCTGTTAGTTAGAATAAAATACTAATTAACGTAAAAAGCGTGGGTATTTTACGAAGCTTAAGTGTTTGGGTCAACTGAACTTAATAATTTCTTTATTAGTGATTAGATAATTTAGGGGAATATCCCAATTTTCAACAGGAATTTTATCCAGTTCCTGAATATCATGAGCAACACCAATTAAAATAGGTTTTTCGGCTTTTTTATGTTTCATAAAATCAAGACTTCTATCGTAAAAACCACCACCCATGCCTAATCGATTGCCATTACGATCAAATCCAACCAGAGGCATTAAAATAATATCCATATCCTGTGCGTGATAGCATTCGGCCTTGTTGTATAGTGGTTCTTTAATACCAAACTTATTTTTAATTAATTTTCGATTGTCTATATAAGGTAGAAATACTAAGAAGTTCTTATTATTCGGATCAAGAACAGGTAAAAATAATATAAAATTTTCCTGCCATGCTGGTTCAATAAAAGGGGTAAGGTTTATTTCTCCATCATTAGCTAAATAAACCGCTATTTTAATGTTAGTAGTTTCTATCGTATCGAATAATTTAAGTAAATTTAAATTTAACGCAATAGAATTTTGCTGCTGAGTAAAATCAGATAACTCACGTCTTTTTTGACGTAATTGTTTGCGTAAAAGTAGGCGAAGTTGATGTGGAGCGTTAGACATATGAAGTACTGTGATAAAATATAATAGCCTCTTGTTTACTATGATCTTTTAAATCCATATTTTTAATTTTTAAATAGATTCGGAACAATTTTATAACAATATCAGTTCGTTAAGCTCGTTTTTAATTTTAATCAGTTGAAGTGAGTTTAAAGATTGGGCGGGAGCACAACAAAAACCGTGGCAGCCTATCGCTCTTGAACCGTAAAGGTTCAAGTGGGAAATGCTATCTGCAAATTAGGCTCTTCAACTAAGTGAATATGCGCACAGTGCAGATAAACCAGTTCCCGGGGTATTATTTAAGGCTCAAGAAGTACCCAGGTGCTTACATGTCTTTGGAGGAACTCCCAAAATAACGGCACTCTTTGCAAACGGAGGCTTCGTTATGGTTAATTATTACAATAAACATTGGCTTTGTCTATGCTGAGTTGGTTTTTAATGATAAATAGATTATCTCATTTCATTATAACTAAGCTTGAACATGGCTAATGGAGCACCAAACAGTGACTTATTTTTATTGTGATGGTTTAAAATCAGGCGGTACACCATATGGAGATACACTTTCAGGTAGGTTGCTGTTTATAGGTAAATTTTTTGGTAATATTTCTTTTTGTGGATTATTGATAAGTGGAAATTTTTCTTTCTCGATATAAATAATGCTACTGGAAGGGACTTTATGGCCAGCTTCATACATACAAGTGGAATATATAGAATCATAATAGATTTGTTTTTTTAAACGGAAATCATCGGTAGTTGTTAAACCACCAATAATGCCTCCGGAAACCGCACCTCTAGCCACGCTTTTGTGCCTACCTCCAAAAACGCTACCTAAAATACCGCCGATGATTGTACCAATAACAATATTGTCATTAGTTTTTTGATTTGTTGCGTAGCTTGAATACCTTTCTTCAACTTCAATAGCAGCCCGTGTTGAACATACTTGTTTATCTTTAAGATAAGTTGAATAGTTTTTTTTACTGCCGGGCAGGACTCTAACCGTTGATGATTCAGGTATTGTCGAACATGCAGATAAAAACAAACTGCTAACTAAAATAGTAACGAATGTTTGTTTCGTTTTCATAGTATTCCTGTTTATTGCTTGGGTTTATGAGGAACAACCTGCATCCAGCCTTTAGGGCATGCTTCTACTTGCGGATAATAACCTTCAGGATCTTTACAATAGTACCAGTAGTTTTCAGGTTTGATTTTTGATGTTTGCTCAGATCCTGAAGGAACATCTTTTTCTATATAAATTTCTGGTTCTTTTTCAATTACCATAGTTTCATTCGGTAATACAATGACAGGAGAACGATAAAAGTTTCTATAAGGACGACGATAGCCATAATGGTGGTAATCTCGAAAATGGCGAGAGTTATGGTGATTGCGGTAGTAATCAGGGTACAAGCCTAGCGATAAACTATATCTTGTGTCAGCATTTGCCGGTACAATAAATATAAAAGCCAAAAACAAAAATATAATTGATTTCATGCCTTTTTCCTCTTAATTGAATTTTGTTTCAATATATACATCTTATGCCCATTTTGTTTCTAAATTATTTCATTTTCAAAAATTATGGGTGTATATCCTATCAGACAGGGATAGGACTTCACTTTCTTTGCTTCAGCCGATAGTTTATTGTCGAATAATCTCGCCAGTCAATAGATCGATAATTTGTGAAGGTTTTGAGTTCTCGTTTACTTCACCATCAATGATATAATCTAAAAGATTATTAAATTGTTTATGTATTTCCTTAACATTACCACAGGTAGCTTGCCCTGATATATTGGCGCTAGTTGAAGTTATCGGTTGTTGCAAAGCATTACAAATTGATTGAATAATAGGGTGGCTAGAAGTTCGGATGGCTATTTTCTTGTCATCAGATAAATGCTTGCCGCAAAGTAATTCTGATAAGTGAGGTAATGCGGGAACTATCCAGGTTGTAGCTTGTGTTGCAGATTGAATTGTTCGCTGTTGTTGAGACGATAATGGCTGGATAAAATCTTTAAATTGCGCAAGCTCATGGGCAATAATTATTAATCCTTTGTTGCCGGGGCGCTGCTTAAGCGATAATAATTTTTCAATGGCAGAATCTTGTTTTGGATCACAGCCTAACCCATAAACTGTTTCTGTTGGATAAGCGATAACACCACCGTTTAAGATGATATGACATGCCTCTTTAATGATATTTTTATAATTCAACCAGTTTAGTGTTGCATATGGCTTTGGTCAAAGACAATATTTTCAATCCAGGAAAATGCACCTTCTGAACCGGAAATATTAAATAGAACCATTAAGCTAGTCCATTGTATTTGTTCTAGATTAATTTGTTCAGTTTCCAGGGCTAAAGCACGTTCAATAACAATTTCCCGTAAACTAAAATCTAATATGCCCATGTCTTCCATATAGTATAAAAACCCACGAGCTTCTGTCGATAATTGTTCCTGCTCAAAAGAATCATAAATTCTGTTTGGAAAGTTATTGCCTTCTGCAAACTGGAATTGATAGGACTTTAATTTAGATAAATCTTCCAGCCATTCAAATGCCTTACCAATATTTTTTTGTCCAAAGCCGGCTAAAGACAATTCATTTTCAACAGAACTGCCAAGTGGAATTTGTTCAGAGTCTTCGTCCATATAGCTTTCAAATAAATATTTTAATACATCAATGACATTTTCTTTCATCTCGATCCTTTTGTGTCTTAATCATGTTAGGTTGATTTTATAAAGATTATGGGGGTGGAGTCAATCAAGCATCTGAAAGATCAACAATCTAGTTTTAAGACTTATTTATAAACTAATACGGCCATCGGGGTAAAGTTTTATCTTTCCTTCAAGTTCTAGTATTGACAATTGGGCATTGACCTGATTAATTTCAAGTTGGCATCGTTCGCATAATTCATCAATACTAATGGGTTCATAATCAATAAATTCAAAAATTGCTAATTGATTGTCAGAGCAAGGCAGATTTTCGTTCGACAATGAGTTTGGCTCAGGTTTAACAGCATCGGAATTTTCTTTTGTTTCATTCCTTTGATGTAAATTAAGGCTGGCAGCTGAAATCAGTAGAGGAGAAATTTCTTCGATAATATCCTGTGCGTTTTCAACCAGTTTGGCGCCCTGTTTAATTAATTGATGACAGCCTCGTGCTAAAGGATTATGTATTGAACCGGGAATGGCAAACACTTCTCTTCCTTGTTCTAATGCAGATTTAGCTGTAATCAGTGAGCCACTTTTAAGGGCTGCTTCAACAACTAGAGTCCCGACAGATAAGCCACTAATTAATTGATTTCTACGTGGAAAATTACTTTTATTCGGTCCTGTTCCAAGCGCAAATTCAGATATTAATAAACCGCAATCTGCAATCTGATAAGCCAGTTCTTTATGTTTGGCCGGATAAATTCTATCAAGCCCGGTACCGGTGACTGCAATTGTTGGCTGATGATTATCAATACACGCCTGGTGACACGCGGCATCAATTCCTAAGGCCATGCCACTGGTAATTACCATCCCGGCACAACTTAAGTAGGCAGCAAAGTCATAAGCTGTTTGTTCACCGGATTTTGTTGGGTTACGACTACCAACAATCGCAAATTGAATCGTCTTTAATAAATCTATGTTACCTTTGGCATATAAAACTGGCGGCGGCGCATAAATAGTTTTAAGCAAATTAGGATAATCTGGATCATCATAAACAATAATATGATTTTCAGCGCTTTCCTGCCATTGTATTGTGGCATCAAAATGATCCCAGTTAACATTTTTAAGATCTGATTCAATATCTTGTAGCTGTTCTAAGTTTGCATTTTTAATATCATTAAAGTCACTTTTAGAATTTTTACAAAGTTCAATAATGAGGTTTTTATCTGTGAATAAACTGGCTATCGTTAATTGTCGATAAGCAAGTTCTTCAACAATAAAACGATAAAATGAATAGCCAACTTTAGGCGTACTTGCCAGTGCTAAATGGTATTTTAGCATCCAGGTTATGGTTATATTAGTATTGCTTTACGTAAGGAGACGCAACAACATCCCCAATTCTAACTTCAGAAGTAGAATCCATAATCATGGCATAACTGACTTTTTCAAAAGTACTAAAGATTAAAAGATATCCTATGCGCTCATGAGGTAGTTGAACTTCATTTTTCTTGATGCTCAAAGCTCGAAGATAGCCGTTGTCTTCTTCAAAAACGACGGGTTCTTTATTAGGATCATAAGGGTCAATCATTTTTCTACCTTTACGGTAAATATGAAAAACATCACCAACAACAACATTATCCTGTTTACCAAAATTAATAATAGCAATATCCGTTGCTGCAACATGGGTTAAGCTTGGGCTAACACCTGATGATAGTTGAGCAAGGATAGTTCCAGTCTTAGCTGTTTGGGCTGCTTTAGGCATAAAATGGCTATTGTAGTTGTCATTATTTAGTGGTAACAAGCGTGAACCATTAAGTACTTCAGCTCGGGCCTTATTAATTTTGAACTTTGAAACCTGTTCTTCCGTTTTTGCCAGACGTGTTATATGGCCTTCACCTAAATATACGGCTTCATAAGCTAATATTTCTTCTTTATTTGCTGGGTTTGTTATTGTTCTACCTTTACGATAAATTCCATATTGATTGACTTCAGAATCAGGTGAAACGCCTCTAACATAAACTGAGTAATCAGTTGCGGTTAATAAATGTTCTTCAGATGTATCTAAAACATAGGGTGCCATTTGAAGTGTCTCGGCTTCAACAATTCTGTTTTGGATTAGGAATGGGGCTAAGTCACCAAGAGGAATCGTAGGAATTGCTAAATCAAGCTTTTCGATTCTTTTATGAGGTGATAATTTATAGGTTGGACGCTGGCCTGAATTATTTCTTCTTAAAACAGGTTTGCCATTTACATAAACTAAATAAATAACATCTCCCGGGTAAATCAAATGAGGGTTTTGTATTTGTGAATTGATATCCCAAATTTCTGGCCACTGCCAGGGGTGTTGTAAAAATTCACCTGAAATATCCCAAAGTGTATCGCCTTTAACGACAGTATATTTTTGTGGATGATTTTCTTTTAAAGTAATTTTTTCTGCATAAACAGTTTGAGTAAAAATAAAACATAACGTAAAGCATAGCAATACAAGTTTAGTGAATAAATTAAGTTGAAAACTATCAGTCTGTTTCATCTGTCATCTCTTGTTATTTGGGTATAAGTATTTTTCTATAATAATATCTTACTTGTATGTTTTCATATAACTGCATGAAAAACAAGCCATTAGTGTTTAATTTTATTGTTTTATTATAAAACAAGCTATTGCTAATCCAATTTTAATCAATTTTTACGAATTGCCCCTGATTCTTTTGCTGCTTCGGCAACGGCTGTAGACACATATTCATTTAATCTTGGGTCAAATGGCGTTGGAATAATATAATTTGGACCAAAACTTAAATCATCTAATTGATATTTATCTAAAACTTCTTGTGGCACAGGCTCTTGAGCAAGTTTAGCGAGTGCTTTTGCTGCAGCAATAAACATCGGTTTATTAATCGCTGTTGCTTTTGCATCCAGGGCGCCACGGAAAATATAAGGAAAACCAAGCACATTGTTAACCTGGTTTGGATAATCAGAACGGCCTGTTGCAACAATTGCATCATCACGAGTTGCGTGAATAAGTTCAGGCGTAATTTCTGGATCCGGGTTAGACAAGGCAAATATAATTGGTTTAGCAGCCATTGATTGAATCATTTCAGCTGAAATAATATTGGGACCTGATACACCAATGACAACATCAGCAGCTTTCATTGCGTCTGCTAAGGTTCTATCGTTTGTTTTTGTCGCATAAGCTTGTTTGTACTTATTTAAATCATCACGTTTATCTTGAACAACGCCCTGACGGTCGACCATATTAATTTGTTCTTTGCGCACTCCAAGTTCTAATAATAGATTCATAGAAGCAATGCCTGCCGAACCTGCGCCAATACAAACTATTTTTATTTCATCCAATTGTTTATTTTGGATTGTTAAGGCATTTATAATGGCTGCAGAAATAATAATGGCGGTTCCATGTTGATCATCATGAAATACAGGTATATCCAGCTTTTCTTTAAGCTGTTGTTCGATTTCAAAACAAGCAGGCGCAGCAATATCTTCTAAATTGATTCCGCCAAATGTCGGAGCAATATCAACTACGGTACGAACAACGTCATCAACATTGGTTGAATTCAATTCGATATCAAAAACATCAATATTGGCAAATTTTTTAAATAAAATCCCTTTACCTTCCATAACCGGTTTGCCTGCAATAGGACCTACATTACCTAAGCCTAATACCGCAGTGCCATTGCTGATGACTGCAACCAGATTGCCTTTAGAGGTATATTGGTAGGCCAAACTTTTATCTTCAGCAATTTCTCTTACAGGTGCGGCAACACCAGGCGTATAGGCAAGTGCCAAATCATCCTGACTTTCACAAGATTTACTTGGCGTTACAGAAATTTTGCCAGGCTGAGGTTGTGAGTGATACTTTAATGCCAGCTCTTTAAGCGTTTTTTTATCCAGTTTCATGATCGGTTTTGTTTGATATTTAAATAAAAATGATAGTATATACTTCTGGTATTTTAAAATACACGTTTTGTTATTCAAATACTTAGAAAATCTTTAGTTTTTTAGATTGAAGTATATTAAAAATCGACTAAGCTATAAGGGTTAGGGACAACACACCATTATCCAAATCATGTAACGATAATTTAATTAATGAATACGTCGAGTAACTGAAAAGTTGATGCCAACTTTGAGTCTATATTTTTATCCAGTCCTATTTATGGCCACTTTGGGTCTATTGCTTGCTACACTTCTAATATATGCTAATCGTCGCCTGACTATTTTTGAAGATCCTCTAATTGATAAAGTTGAAAATCTATTACCAAAAGCGAATTGTGGCGCTTGTGGCACTCCCGGCTGTCGAGCCTTTGCTGAAAAACTAGTCTCCCATCAACTGCAGCCGGGAAAATGTACGGTTAATACGCCTGAAATGCATGCGCAAATTGCCTCATTATTGGGTGTTGATATCGGTGGACAAATAAAACAAGTAGCTCGTCTCAGTTGTGCCGGTGGTAATAATGTTGCACGCAGCCAGGGAATTTATCATGGTCTGGATAAGTGTCGTGCTGCACAACAATTAAGTGGTGGTGGCAAAAGTTGCCCTTGGGGATGTCTTGGCTTGGGTGATTGTGTCGATGTTTGTAATTTTAATGCTATTCATATTAATCAATATGGCTTACCAGAGGTTAATGAAGAAGTGTGTACTGCATGTGGAGACTGTGTGAATGCCTGTCCTTTAGATCTTTTTTCATTACAACCGATATCACATCAATTATGGGTTGCCTGCAAAAATAAAGAAAAAGGTGAAGCGGCAGAATCAGTCTGTTCTGTTGCTTGTACAGGCTGTGGTCGATGCGCACTCGATGCACCGGAAAAATTGATCGAAATTAAAGATAATCTGGCACAGATTGACTATACTAAAAATGTACTGGCTTCCAAAGTTGCTATTCAACGCTGCCCAACGGGTGCCATTGTCTGGATTGAAAAAGGCATTGAAAAAGGTTCACAGGCAAAGAAAATTATTCGTAAAGAAGCTTTGCCGATAAGTTGATTTTTAAAAATCTTGGCCTGACAATGGGAGATGCTGTTAATTTTTAGATTTTTCCGCAGTTGACCCGTTCAGCGACTAAAGAACTTATTCACTAGCAATAGCAAAAGTTTAGTTTACGATTTAATACGGTTAGCTTATATACCCATGATATTTGGAAATGCAGCGAGGCTTTTTTGATTTATTGCGATTGAGCATAGACAAACTATGTGATTGAGCTATAAATCACCAAAAGTAGGGTCTACGAAGGCAAAGTAACGAAGCCTGCATTTTCAAAGATTATGAGTATAGTCCCTTTTCATGGCCTTTTATAAGCTTTCATGCAATAATTATTGCCTCTGTAAATATCATCATAAAATACTATGAGACTAGCTCTTACTATTTTCCCTTTATTGTTTGTAATAAGTTTGACGGCTGATTCAAATGAAAAGATTAAAAAAATTCAGGAAGAGTATTATTCACATGCAATTTCGCAACTCAATAAATTAGCTCCAATCTTTCAATACATGTGTACTGATGAAAATCATGTAGGTCATGAATACAGTGAATCAAGTGGAAAATGGGAGGTTACCCAATTTAATAACAAAAGATACATTGTATCGTTATATTATGAAAAATATGGTTCTTATTCAGCAACAGTTAACTTCTTTCGTACTAAATCACCACAATATCTATGTATTTATGATAGATCGAAAGAGACTGTAATATGTCAAAACTCTCATGGTGAATTTAAATTCAATCGTAATAACTTAAGGTTTTTGCAAGCATACACACAGGGTTATATTAATGACGAGCAGTCAATGATAGGCACACCATCAATTTCAATAGGAACTTGTACAGAACTATAACAAGACAGTATTTTTCACATTGATATTTATCCAAACTTCAGCTCATATTGTCTTTATGTGTTTTTTGTACAGTAAACTTTCAGCTTGATCTGGGCCGTAAAATTGTTATATTGGATGCTCAACGGGATGATATCTAACAAGTATCAAGATAGAGAAAAATTATGGTAGATAAATTAAATAATCAATCATTCAAATACCCAGGTATCCGTATGGCCATGGACGGAAATACAGCCGTCATCATGTGCGAACGAGAATCATCAGATGCTGCAGGAGCCTATCCAATTACACCATCAACTCAAATGGGTGAATACTGGGCAGAGGAAGCAGCAAAAGGCCACCTTAATATTTCCGGTAGACCGCTAATATTTGTTGAGCCGGAAGGTGAACATGCCGCTGCCGCCGTTACCGCCGGTATGTCTATGAGTGGGCTTAGAGCCAGTAACTTTTCTTCCGCACAAGGCATTGCCTATATGCATGAATCACTTTATGCAGCTGTCGGAAAACGCCTGCCTTATGTTCTGAATATGGGCTGTCGAGCCATGACGAAGTCATCTTTAAATGTGCACTGCGGACATGATGATTATCACTGTATTGATGATACCGGCTTTATTCAGATGATGGCTAAAAATGCTCAGGAAGCAGCAGATCTGAATCTAATTTCACGACGTGTTGCTGAATTGTCACTAACCCCAGCCATTATTGCACAGGATGGTTTTTTAACCACGCACCTTATTGAACCATTAAATGTGCCTGAACGAGCGTTAATAGAGGAGTACCTTGGACATCCAGATGACACGATTGACTGCGCGACACCATCACAAAAATTAATCTATGGTGAAACTCGCCGCCGGATACCAGAATTATGGAATGTCGATAATCCACTGATGATTGGCCCTGTTGAAAATCAGGATTCTTATATGCAGTCCGTAGTCGCACAGCGTCCATATTTTTTTGATCACATTGTTGAACTGGCTGAGCAGGCAATGCAGGAATATTATGAGTTAACCGGCAGGCAATATCAGCGTGTTGCTGAGTATCGCCTGGATGATGCGGAATATGTCATTTTGGGACAAGGCAGTATGATTGTTCAGGCTGAAGCCGTTTGTGATTATCTGCGTGAGACGCGAAATCTTAAAGTCGGCGTGATCAATATGACCATGTATCGCCCATTTCCAGGCGATCGAATTGGCCGATTATTATCTGGGAAGAAAGGTGTTGCGGTATTAGAAAGAACCGATCAGCCCTTAGCTGAAGATTTACCACTAATTCGTGAAATTCGTAGTGCACTAAATAAATGTCTGGAAAATGCAATTGCAGAACATACTAACTCATCAAAGAAAAAGCCTTATCCTGAATATTCCAGTATCACAACCGATAATTTCCCACGATTATATTCAGCTTGTTATGGATTGGGTAGTCGAGATTTACAGCCTGAAGCATTAGTTGCTGCGATAGAAAATATGCTACCGGATGGCGCACAAAAATCTTTTTATTACTTATCTGTTGATTTTATTCATGAACAAGCCGCCAACCCGGCACAGGAAATTCATCAGCAAAATCTGTTAAAACAATACCCTCACTTAAAGGAACTTAGCCTACATGGCAGTGAAAATCCGGACTTAAGGCCACCTGGTTCAACCACAGTCAGAATTCATTCAGTTGGTGGTTGGGGAGCAATTACCACCGGTAAAAATCTGGCCATGACCTTATTTGATTTACTGGGTTTTGATATTAAGGCTAACCCAAAATATGGATCAGAGAAAAAGGGGCAACCAACCACGTATTACTTATCGGCAGCACCAGAGCCTATACGTTTAAATTGTGAATATCATTATGTTGATGTGGTCATGTCTCCCGATCCAAATGTATTTAGTCACTCTAATCCTTTAGCGGGCTTAAACAATGGCGGTTCATTTATAATTCAAAGTGAACTGGCAGACGAACAGTCAGTGTGGGAAAGCTTTCCTGAACATGCACGCCGTTATATTGTTGAAAAAGATATCCATGTGTTTTATATCGATGGTTTTAAAATTGCTCGTGAAGAAGCCTCTAATGCTGAACTTCAGTTTAGAATGCAGGGTAATGCTTTTCAGGGTGCTTTTTTTGCGGCATCCCCTCTGATGGAGCGTGCAAACCTAAATGAAGAAGGTTTATTTATTGCCATTGATAGACAACTACGCCATAAGTTTGGTGCCAAAGGTGAGCGTATCGTTCAGGATAATTTACGGGTTGTGCGTCGAGGTTTTGATGAAGTCCATGAGATCCGTAATAAGTCGATTTTAAAGCAAGAATCTAAACCACAAATTAAACCACTTACTTTGCCTATTATGCTAAAAGAATTGCCAGAAGCTGGACATGGCCTTTCTGATATCCATCGTTTCTGGGAGCAAACGGGTAGTTTTTATGCCAGTGGCCAAGGTGAAGAAAATTTAGCGGATCCTTATATGGCGTTGAGTTTAATGCCGGCAAGTTCCAGCGTTTTTCGCAATATGACCAAAATACGCTTTAATTATCCAAAGTTTGAAGCCAATAAATGTACCGCCTGTGGTAACTGTTTCTCCGTTTGTCCGGATAGTGCGATACCTGGACTGGTGACGCCAATAGACGAACTTTTTAATACCGCAGTTGTCAGTATTGAAACGTCTGGTCAGCCAACGATGCACCTGCGTCGATCCGTTCGCGATATTGAAAAGCAGTTACGATTATTAATAGATGAATATGGAGAAAAGGCTCAAGTTAGTAAGTTAATCCAGCGTGCTATTGAAATGACTTTAGCATCGTCAATTCTAGAACCAATTGCTAAGTCACAGTTAGAGCAGGAATTAAAATTATTGTCAGATCATATCGGTGATTTTAATTTTGCGATAACCAAACCTTATTATTTTACGCCAGAGAAAAAACAGGCAGGTACTGGCGCGCTATTTTCGGTAACGGTTAATCCTTATGGATGTAAGGGCTGTATGGAATGTGTTCAGGTTTGTAACGATAATGCGCTAATAACGACCGAGCAAACGCCCGCGGCGGTGGATAAACTACAGCATGACTGGAAATTCTGGTTAGAACTACCAACCACACCAGCAGAATATATTCGTATTTCTGATCTCAATGAAAAAATTGGCGCATTGGAAACTTTATTATTGGATAAAAATAATTTTTCAGCCATGTCAGGTGGTGATGGTGCTTGTGTTGGCTGTGGTGAAAAATCTGTTATTCGATTATTTACTGCAACCGTCACTGCTTTAATGCAGCCAAGAGTGAAAGCACAACTGGAAAAAATTAATAATTTAATAGCAGAATTAGATAAATCGATTCATTTTAAATTGGTTGAATCCATCAATTTAGAAGATGTTGAGACGATAAAATCGGTGATTGCTAAACATAGCAGTACCGATTTGAATCTAGGTGATCTGGCTCAGGAATTAAATCCAAATCATCAAAATGATCCGATAGATACACAATGGCTGCATCGAAATGCAAAATTATTACATCAGCTTAAACGCTTAAAATGGCAGTATGAAACAGGTGAAACCAATCGTGGCAGAGCAGAAATGGGGATCATCAACTCAACTGGCTGTTCTTCGGTATGGGGTTCAACCTACCCATTTAATCCCTATCCTTTCCCATGGGCAAATCACTTGTTTCAGGACTCGCCTTCAATGGCAATGGGAACGTTTCAGGGGCATATGCTAAAAATGGCCGAAGGTTTTAAAACCATTCGTATGGCCGAGCTTGAAATTGCCAAGAATTATGATAAGCAAAAGCATGATGATTTTTTTGCTTATTTCAACTGGAAACATTTCAGTGATGAAGAATGGTTACTCTGCCCACCGGTGGTTTCTGTTGGCGGTGATGGTGCGATGTATGACATTGGCTTTCAAAATCTTTCTCGTGTATTGATGTCTCAGTTTCCGATTAAGATTCTGGTACTTGATACACAGGTCTATTCTAATACCGGTGGTCAAGCCTGTACTTCCGGATTTACCGGGCAGGTTTCGGATATGGCTGGCTTTGGTAAGGTCTGGAAAGGCAAGCCTGAGATCCGCAAAGAAATTTCACTAATTGCTATGGCTCATCGTAATGCTTATGTTCTGCAAGGTTCAATTGCCAATACCACGCATTTACTGGAGGGCTTTATTGATGGTTTAAATAGCAGGCGCCCAGCATTGTTTAACTGCTATGCTGCTTGTCAGCCTGAGCATGGTATCGCGGATGATAAAACCATGATGCAAAATAAACTGGCTGTTGAATCGCGAGCTTATCCATTGTTTAGATTTAATCCCGACGATGGCGTAGGTTTTGATGAATGTTGTTCCATTGCCGGCAATCCTGCGCTTGAAGATGATTGGCAAAGCTATCCACTTAATTATACGGATGACTTGGGTATGGAAAAAACACTGCAATTGCCAATGACTTTTGCAGATTTTGCCATCACCGAAGGACGTTTTCGCAAGCATTTTAAACAGGCGCCTGTTGGTAGTTGGAATGATAATATGGTTCGTCTTGATAAATTTATTGCTCTGGATGAGAGCGAACGTCAGGATCGTTTCCCTTTTATCTGGACGGTGAATAGTAAAAATGAACTAACCAGGGTGATGGTATCTGAAACTATGGTTGAAGCTTGCGAAGACAGGCTGCATTTCTGGCAAATGCTAAAATCCTTACTACCCCTGGAAAAGGTGGTTGATACAGAGCAATTAAAACAGCAGTGGCAACAGGAAATGGCTCAGAAGATTGGTCGTAATCTGATGTCTGTGATTTTCCAGGATTCTTCTGCATCTAAAAATATAGAGTTACAGCAAGAAGTAGATACAGAATTGCAGAATAACGAGCCAAGTGAAGCTTCAGAAAATGGTTATGAGCCTGTATGGATTGATACTTCGTCTTGTGATTCCTGTGAAGAGTGTATTGGTATTAACGCAAAGATATTTGCTTTTAATGATAATCGTCAGGCACAGGTGATTGATCCAAAAGCGGGCAGTTATGAGGATATTGTTAAAGCAGCAGAAAAATGTACGGTAAGCTGTATTCATCCGGGAACGCCCTGGAATATGGATGAAAAAAATGTGGATAAGTTAATTAAGCGGGCTGAAGCTTATCAGTAGTCGACCTTAAGAACTATAAATATAAAGAAAGTATATAAGGGCTTTGCTCCATATAAACTTGTCAACTTTTAGCGTTAATCATCGAGGGGGCAACTCATCTTCATTCACCATGAAAGTCCTTTTTAGTCAAAGATAGAGTCTCTATTTCTTTGTTACTGACAGTAGGCTTTGTTATTTAATCAAGCAAACCTTAAAAACATTAAGAATATAATAAATTATATATGTATAATACCAAGCTTTTATGTGCAAGGGACCGCTCTTTGACATTAGAAGTTATTTTTACGTTACCAATTAGAAGTATTTAGAGAAAATTTAAGGTTAATTTATGAAGCAAGTCTTGTTCCTGATTCATACACTCTTTTCGTATAAAAGAACAGTCAACCGGGGACCGTACTGGTTGTCAGTATTAGTGGTATTTATGTTTTTTTTCTTAGGATATTATGTCGGAGAATTTCCTCAATTTTCTGAAGCACCTAATTGGAAACAATATACTAGCCTATCCATGATGGGGGTGGGCATGTTGTTATGGACCTCTACTTTAGCTAGTCGCGCTTATCTAGTTCAAAAAAACCGCCTGATATTTATTATTGGAACATGGCTTCCATTTGTTAACATTATTTTCACCCTCATTTTAGGTCTCCAACCGGCAACGCGTCCAGGTTATGAAGAAAAGCCACACATGATAGAAAAGGCTTTGAACTTTATAATTTTAGGCTCTATTTTACTTCTCATACTCGGTGCTTTACTTGGAGGCGTATTATCCTTCTTTGAGAGTGAGCTATTTGAAACGATAAAGAAAGTTATTGGAGGCACTTTGGCATTTATAATTTTATATTATATCTCAAAGTCTATTACTTCTTCCTCAGATAGTGCTTCTTCAACAACAACATCATCATCCGAAACAGATAAACCACAACGTCATAGTAAAAAGAAAGTTGGCTTTTATAGGATAAATATTGGCGGTCTCGCTCATATTAAAATACCTGTTTATAGTAATGGGATAGAATTTACAGCATATTCAAATGGCAAAGATATAACAGCAAAAAGTTTTGACGATATTGGTCCTTTAATTAATACAAGCTATATAAGTCACAAAGGTTATGCTGATTTTCAACAAATTGATGCGATAAAATATTAAAATATATTTGTAATGACTTAAATTTATATTTTACAGTTTAACCAAACCTGATTATATCATCTACTAGAATCACTTGCTTCGATAAAGTTATCAACTGTGCGAAGAGTTTGTCAGCTGATAATTGACGAGAATATACAGATATCAAATCATTTCAAACAAACCATTGTTGGCTCAGAGATTAATGCTGATTGTATTGTTTCCAGGATGGAACAAAATCAAAAAACCATTGCCTAAATTGAAGCTCGAAGCAAAAAATCAAACTATTTACTTAACGAGTTTTCAGCTTTTCATGAGCAAAGTAAACTAATTAACGTTCTTGCTGACTGAATTCAGGAGCTTATCACAACAATTAACAGCAGCAGGGGAAGAAATCAGAACAAGCCTTGAAGAGTTTTCATTGAGTTTAGCTGCTTATAAAAAAACTATCATTCTAAATAAATGTGGTCAGATTAAAGATGTACTTCCATATAAGCATAGGATAAATTACTAAAATTCTGTATAATTATTTACCCCGATAACTAAAAAAAGAAACTTATCAATGTTTGATATCTGTCCTGCAAATGGCCCTTGTAATCTCCGTATCGAAATTTTATCTGGCCTGACCGTCGCCCTTGCGCTTGTTCCAGAAGCCATTGCCTTTGCTTTTGTTGCTCAAGTTGATCCTTTGGTCGGTTTATATGCCGCTTTTATTATTGGTTTAATCACAGCAATTTTTGGTGGTCGTCCGGGAATGATTTCCGGTGCAACGGGTGCTTTAGCAGTGATTATGACAGGTCTGGTTGTGCTGCATGGTGTTGAATATTTATTTGCAGCCGTTGTTTTAATGGGCTTGATACAAATTCTTTTTGGTGCTTTAAGACTCGGTAAATTTATTCGTTTGGTTCCTCATCCAGTGATGTTGGGTTTTGTTAATGGCTTGGCCATTGTTATCTTTTTAGCCCAATTAGGTCAGTTTAAAGTACCCGGTGATGAAGCTGGTACCATGATCTGGATGCAGGGTGAATTACTCTGGACCATGATGGCCATGGTCTTTTTAACAATGGTAATTATCTATTTATTACCTAAATTTACCAAAGCTTTTCCTGCGCCTTTAGCTGGAATTATTGTTGTTTCAGGCATCGTTATTATTCTGGACTTACCTGTTAGGACGGTTGGAGATATTGCTTCAATAGCCGGAGGTTTCCCTGACTTTCATATCCCTATGATTCCGATGTCTAATATGACAGAAATTATCGATACCTTAACCATTATACTTCCGTTTTCACTTGCTTTTGCCGCTATTGGTTTAACAGAATCATTATTAACCTTGAGTGTGATTGATGAAATGACTAATACTCGTGGTCGTGGTAATAAGGAATGTGTTGGTCAGGGTGTGGCGAATGTGACTTGTGGATTTTTTGGGGGCATGGGTGGTTGTGCAATGATTGGTCAGTCTATGATTAATGTCAATTCAGGTGGCCGTGGACGGGTGTCAGGTATTTCAGCTGCTTTATTTTTATTAACCTTTATCATGTTTGCATCGGCCTTAATTGAAAAAATTCCTTTGGCTGCATTAGTGGGTGTCATGTTTATGGTGGTTATTGGTACCTTCGAATGGTCGAGTTTCCGTATCTTATCTAAAGTACCAAAATCGGATGCCTTTATTTTAATTTCAGTCTCAGCTATTACTGTAATTACCGATAATCTCGCAATCGCGGTATTTATTGGTGTTGTTATAGCAGCCTTAGTCTTTGCCTGGAATCATGCTAAACATATTACAGTTAATATTACTAAAGATGAAGAAGATGCAAAAGTGTATGAATTACATGGTCCTTTATTCTTTGGTTCGGTACATAATTTCCAACAATTATTTGATCCAGAAAATGATCCAGATGATGTGGTTGTAGAATTTAAATATTCACGCGTTTCTGACCACTCAGCTATTGAAGCTATCGATGCTTTGGCAGAGCGTTATATTGCTGCTGATAAGCGTTTGCACTTAAGGCACTTAAGCCTGGAATGTACAGAGCTACTTAATAACGCGGGCGATCTTTGTGAAGTAAATAAGATTGAAGATCCTAAGTATCATGTTGCTGATGATAAGTTGTCTTAAAATGTATATTATATTTTTAACGATTGAGGGTATATACAGTATATACTTAGTTTGAATTAAAACTGCTTTTTACAAACTTTTCAGGTTCCTTAATTACTGGATAATTTCCCCCGTATAAAAACTATTACAGTTTATAAGTTTGTGGTTGATTGTTATAAAGTGATTACCTATTTAAAATCCCTCCAAACATAAATGGGAGCCATTCACTGAAATTGAAAAGAATTTAATTATATCTTTGAAAAATATATGAACCTATTCGAACAAGTAATAAAACCAACGTTCAATCGTTAAGAAAATATTATTGGTTTAATTTATGTGGTTAGAAGGCTTAATGTTAATAAGAATTAGCGATGTGAATAACTAAGCATCATGTTTCTATTGGCTGTAATTGACTTTTTGGATTGTATTTGTTTTGACTGTACGGCTTTTTAGGTTTAAGGAATAAAAAAATCGTGAATAAAATTGAAACAGAATTTGCATTAGGGCAATGCTGGATTAGTGATACAGAACTTGAACTTGGCGTAGGTAAAGTTCATGCCATTGAACATCGGCAAGTCACTTTTTATTTTTTATTAGCTGATGAATATCGAACCTATTCATCAGCTAATGCACCACTTACCCGGTTATTATTTTCTTCTGGTGAAAAGCTCTCCTACCTTAATCAAAATAATCAAAAGTTAATTCTTGAAATTAGTGAATGTATTGATGAACAAGGGCTGATGACCTACAAAGGAATTAATGAAGATAATCTCGAACAAAGTTTATTAGAATCCGAGATTCAACCCATTGTTAAAATTAATCGTCCGGTTGAACGGCTTTTTAATCAGCAAATTGATCAAAACAAATGGTTTGAGTTGCGTTATCAAACTTATCAGCATTTAAAGCGACTACAAGAGTCGACACTAACAGGTCTGGCTGGTGGCAGAATCAGCTTAATACCGCATCAACTTTATATTATTCATGAAATTGCTTCTCGATATGCGCCAAGAGTTTTATTGGCAGATGAAGTAGGTCTTGGAAAAACCATCGAAGCAGGTGGCATCCTTCATCACCAAATTATTACCGGGAAGGTTAAACGTGCTCTGATTATTGTGCCAGAAGCATTAGTGTTTCAGTGGCTAGTAGAGATGAAGCGTAAATTTAATCTCAATTTTAGTGTCTACAATGAGGAGCGATGTCAGGCAGAAGAACAAAGTGAAATGGTAGAAAATCCTTTTGATAGTTCACAATTGGTAATTTGTTCCTTAGATTTTATTAGTAATAATGAGCAAAGATTCGAGCAAATAAAACAAACCAATTGGGACATTCTAATTGTGGATGAAGCTCATCATTTACAGTACAGCCCTGAGCCCAATGACAGCCCTGAGCCCAATGACAGCCCTGAGCCCGGTCGTGAATATCACTGTATAGAGCAGCTTAGCCAGCTTATCGAATCTATCTTATTATTAACTGCCACACCAGAACAATTAGGAAAAGAAAGTCATTTTGCACGTCTGCGCTTATTAGACCCGGAACGTTATCAAAACTATCAACAATTTATATCAGAAGAAAACTCTTATGAACCGATCGCCATGGCAATTGAGTATTTATACGATATTTTATTAGCGGATAAAAATCAGTCACCTGAAAATAAGGTTTCTGATACTTTAAATGAGAAACAGTGGTTAGTCATTGAACAGCAATTAGATGATTATGTTCTGATCTCAAAATTGAAACAATTATCAAACAATGATCAAGAAGTTGAAGTTATTATTGAAAAGCTAAGTGATAAACTATTAGATTATCATGGCACAGGTCGGGTTCTGGTCCGTAATACCCGTTCTTCAATTAGCGGTTTTCCAAAAAGAATACCTTGTCCGATTGCATTATCACTACCTGAAGACTATAAAAAAACGACCTTGTGTCCGGAATTTGATTACCAGCTGGATGAAAATACAGAAACTGAACATAAGCAAGCAAATAAAAAGTGGCAAACTTTTGATCCGCGGGTAGACTGGCTGATTAAATTTCTTAAAGATAATACGGCAAAAAAAGTTGTTTTAATCACAGCACATGGGCAAACCGTTAAACAACTTCATCAATATCTTAAACATCGTGAAAATATTGTTACGGCAGTATTTCATGAACAAATGACCCTCCTAGAAAGAGATAGAGCGGCTGCCTTTTTTGCTGATGATGAGTCGCTATGCCAATCTATTTTATGCTCAGAAATAGGCAGCGAAGGACGAAATTTTCAATTTTCAAGTGATCTGATTTTATTTGATTTACCTGAGAATCCTGATTTATTAGAACAAAGAATGGGACGCTTGGATCGTATCGGTCAGAAACAGGACATTAAAATACATATACCCTATTTTAAACAATCTGCTCAGGAAGCCATGTTTCGATGGTACCATGATGGCTTAAATGCCTTTAATGGCGTGTGTCCATCTGCCTTTCAGGTATACAATAAATTTCAGCAGCAAGTATATAGCTTGTCACGATCGGTAATGCCGGATAGCAAGCTCAAGAAATTAATTAATGATAGTCATGCATTAAAAGAACAATTGAATCATCAATTAGAGCGAGGACGGGACAAGTTACTGGAATACAACTCCTGTCGTCAGGTTACAGCCAATAAATTGGCTCAGCAATTAAACAATTATGAAATAAGAAATGAACTTACACCATACTTAGAGAAACTTTTTGATTGCGTTGGATTAGATAGTGAAGTTTATAAAGAGAAAAGTTTCTTACTTAGAGAGACAGATGAAATTCAATATAGCATTCAAGCAGTTGGTGATGATGGGTTAATTTATACCTGTGATAGAGAAACGGCCCTATCGAACGAAGATATGGAGTTCTTCTCATGGGAACACCCATTAATTAATCAATTAATGGATAAAGTCATTAGTGAAGATCTGGGTACTACGGCAATGATTACCTTTAGTGATCACAATATTAAACCTGGACAATTATTTCTGGAAGCTCTTTTCATATTGATGATCAATCAAAATTTAACAACAATTGTACGTGTATTAGTTGATATCAATGGCAAAAATATAAGTTCAAAGTTTAAAACCGATTTTGCCGGCTCAAAAATTCAAAATCTGGATAAAAAAACAATTCAAGGGCTAATGCAAGCCTATGCAGATGAAATTCGTCAGATGAAAAATGCCGCAGAACAACATATTCAAGATATTTTTCCAGAATTAACACAAAAATTAAGCAAACGGCAATTAAACCATATTCAGGCAGAAATCGACCGTCTCACTGAACTAAAGCGTATTAATCCAATGGTGCGAGAGATTGAAATTGAACGCTATCAGAACCTTTATCGACAATTGAAACGGCAATCGGCAAATGCCTATACTTCCTTAGATGCACTCAGAATTCTTATTTCTACTTAAATTCTTCCATATATTTTCAGTTATTTAACAAGCTTCTGTTTCAGTTATTTTAAATAAAAGAATAAAATTTCAGGAAATTAATTGCCACTTTAAAACCTACTCTGTTTTAGTCATAAAGCCTTTAATTAATGCATTTTAATTTTTTGGCACAAGCATTGCTTTATACCTATTAATAAATAAAACAGCGTTGAATTTAGAAATGATTTGTAGAAACTTTTTTCTAGCAGAAACTTTCTATTGACAACAGGGATAAGGTGAGAATATGGCAATAAGTTTTGATAATTTTCTAGGTATTCATGATGATGCATTAACAATTCGCTCTAAAAGAGCAGAGTTATTGGCATCAAATATAGCAAATTCTGATACGCCTAATTATAAGGCTCAGGATATTGATTTTAAGCAGGCTTTAGAAAATTCAAAATTAAATCGTAAAGCTTTTGATATGAATACAACCAATCAAATGCATATAGAAGGTCATGGCTTTATGCCTTTAGATAGTGATATTAAATATCGTAATATTTCTCAACCATCTGTTGATGGAAATACCGTGGATACACATGTTGAAAAAGCAGCTTTTGGTAAAAACACACTAGAATATACAGCCTCTTTACGTTTTTTAAATGGCAAGTTTACTTCTATGACAAAAGTACTTAGGGCTATGCCATAAACTCAGGAGATGAATAATGGGAATGTTTAATAATTTTGGAATTAGTGGCTCAGCAATGAATGCGCAATCCGTTCGATTGAACTTGGTTGCCAGTAATCTGGCCAATGCCAACAGTATTTCCAGTAGTGTTGAAGAAACTTATCGAGCGCGTAGACCAGTATTTGAAACCATTTATCACAATACCATAACTGGAGATGATACAGGGCCAGAAGCAGCAAGCGTACATGTAAAAGGTGTAATAGAAGATCAATCAGAATTGCATGCGGAATACAGACCGAATCATCCATTAGCAAATAAAGAAGGTTATGTGTTTATGCCTAATGTAAATCCGATTGAAGAAATGACCGATATGATTTCTGCTTCACAATCGTATAAAGACAATGTCGAGGTATTAAATACGACAAAAAAATTACTAGAAAAAACAATTCAAATGGGCAAAGGGGCTTAGGTAAACATCTAAATTGAGGAAAAGTTATATTGATTTAGGTGCGCATTAGGAGAACGGCAATGACAAGCGTGAATAGCAATTATGAAATATTTAAAGACTTAGGTCTTACCCAACAGGCAGAAACTAAAAAAGTTGAAAGCAAACAGGATCAATTTATGAAACTGATGATTGCACAAATGGAAAATCAGGATCCTTTTGCAGAGCAGGAGAGTGGCCAGTTTTTAACTCAATTAGCTCAATTTGATACTGCAACAGGAATCCAGGATTTAGATAAGTCTTTTAGTAGTTTTTCACAGACTATGCAGTCAAATTCAGCTCTACAGGCTTCCACTCTGGTAGGACATAATGTTTTAGTTCCAGGTAACAAGGGAAGCTTGGAAATTGGTGGCAAGATTGATGGTGTTGTGAATTTGGATGCTACAACATCACAACTAACTGTTGATGTATTAGATACTGCAGGACAAACGATCAAAACTATTAACTTAGGTCAGCAACTTGCAGGACCTGTAAATTTTACCTGGGATGGTAAGGATGCAAACGGTAATATATTGCCGCCCGGCAAATATAGCTTTAATGCAACGTCAACTGTTGGTAATACAAAGCTTGCTCAAAATACTGCAATCAGCTCAAAAGTTGATAGTGTTAGTGTTGGTCAATTTGGCCAGGGAATGAAATTAAATCTGGCAGGATTAGGTGCCGTTGATTTTAATCAGGTAACGGAAATACGTTAAGCTAATAAAATAGCGAATGAAAGAATAAAAACGGAGAAAGAAAATGGCATTTAATATTGGATTAAGTGGAGTAAATGCAGCACAGGTTGATCTTAAAACTACGGGTAATAATATTGCTAATACAAGCACAATTGGTTTTAAGGCTTCTCGTGCAGAGTTTGCCGATATTTATGCAAATTCAAAATATGGCACAACTCAAGTTTCAACTGGTTATGGTGTTCGAACAGCAGCAATTTCTCAACAATTTACACAAGGCGGTATGACTTTTACAGAGAAAAATCTTGATGTTGCCATTAATGGAGAAGGATTTTTTAATGTAGAGAGAAGTAATGGCGAAACAGCTTATACAAGAAATGGTCAATTTCAGATTGATAAAAATGGATACATTGTTACTAATAGCGCGGATAAATTACTAGGATTTGATGAAAATGGCTCTCCAATTCCATTAGAAATTTCATCTGAACAAATTGATCCATTAATAACGTCAGAGATAACTCTTAGTGCAAATTTAGATGCAGCATCTAATATTATAGATTCTGCAATTGAGTTTGATAGGGATGACCCAGATAGCTATAATAATACTACAGCTTTAACAACTTATGATTCCTTTGGAAATGCTATGTTGACGTCTATTTATTTTCGGAAAAATGAGCCTACTTTAGTTGATGGAGATCCAGATTCGGCTAACTGGTCAGTGTATACAAGAACAACTGATTCACAAGGTAATGCTATGAATAATGGGCCTTTTGAGGTTGCATTTTCTCCAACAGGTGCTTTGTCCTCGATTGATGAAGATTCTTTAGCTACTAAATTTTCAATAGAATTAGCACATGACCTTACTGCAGCATCATTACAACCTATTGAAATTGATATTTCAAAATTAAGTCAATATGGAGCCGATTTTGCGGTTAATGACTTAAACCAGGATGGTTATACAACTGGAAGTTTATCAGGTGTTGAAATTGGTCAGGATGGTAATGTGCAGACTCGATATACAAATGGAGAGTCAAAAATTGTTGGACAAATAATTTTAACAACCTTTAATAATCCACAGGGTCTATCAGAAATAGGTGGAAATAAATGGCTTAAATCAGGTGAGAGTGGAGATCCTACTAATAACATTCCTGGCGGATCTAATGTAGGTGTTTTACAGGCGGGGGCACTAGAACAGGCAAATGTCGATCTAACTAAAGAGTTAATTAATCTAATTATTTCACAACGTAATTTTCAGGCAAATGCCAAGACATTAACAACTGCAGACACGGTTACTCAGGCTGCTATTCAATTATAAAATTCAATTCTTAGCCCTTAGTCCTTAGTCCTTAGTTATAATTTATCGACTATCGACTATCGACTATCGACTATCGACTATCGACTATCGACTATCGACTATCGACTATCGACTTTCCACTTTCCACTTTCCACTTTCCACTTTCCACTTTCCACTTTCCACTTTCCACTTTCCACTTTCCACTTTCCACTTATTCTGTTTTTGGCCTAATAAATGCATATCACTATATAAGATAATAATTGACAGATGAATAAGGGACCGGCTAATGGATCATTTTTTATATACGGCAATGTCGGGAGCAAAGCAAATTTTTTATGCACAGCAAAGCAATGCTAATAATTTAGCGAATGCCCAAACGACAGGATTTAAACAAGATTTAGCTGACGCCAGAGCAATGCCAGTATTTGGCCCAGGTATGCCGACACGTGTTTATTCTATGACGGAGCGACCAACCAGTGACTTTAATCCTGGGGGGTTTATTACAACGGGGCGAGATCTGGATGTTGCTGTGCAATCTGATGATGGTTTTTTCTCTGTGCTTGATAAAAAAGGGCAGGAAGCGTATACCCGTATGGGCGAGTTTAAAATTAATGAAGCGGGTGTGTTAACAACAATGACCGGTTTACCTATATTAGGTGATGGTGGTCCAATTGTTTTACCTCCGGCAGATAAAATTGACATAGGTTCTGACGGCACAATCACTATTCATCCAAGTGGTGAACCTCAGAATGTAACAGCAGTTGTCGGACAATTAAAATTAGTTAAGCCAGCTTTATCAGATATGAAAAAGAATGAAGATGGCTTATTTGTTAGAAAAGATGGGCAAATTTTACCCCCTGATTTAACCGTAAAGGTACTCAGTGGTGGCCTGGAAGGTTCCAATGTTAATGCAGTTGAGGCTATGACCAGTATGATTGATTTGCAAAGACAATATGAAATGCAGGCAAAGATGTTAAAAACAGCGAAAGATATGGAACAAGCCAGCTCACAATTATTAAGAGCATAATAAATACATGCACAAAATAATACAACTATGTGTAAAACAATACAAAGAGGTGATTTATGAATCCAGCATTATGGGTAGCAAAAACAGGCTTAGATTCACAGCAGACCCGTTTACAGGTTGTTGCCAATAATCTGGCCAATGCCAGTACCACAGGATTTAAAAAAGATAGAGCTGTTTTTGAAGATTTGATCTATCAAAACTATAAACAACCGGGAGCACAATCAACTCAGGATTCGACTTTACCTTCAGGTTTATTATTAGGAACAGGCGTTAGAGTCGCAGGTACACAAAAAATGCATTTGCAAGGTGGCTTTACTCATACCGGTAATTCCTTAGATCTTGCCATACAAGGCCAGGGGTTTTTTCAGGTACTACGCCCGGATGGTACAACAGCCTATACTCGAGATGGTGAATTTCAAATCAATGAGCAAGGACAAGTCGTAACCAATGATGGTTATTTATTGCAACCCGGAATCACTATTCCAGCTAATTCTACTGGCATTACCATTGGTACCGATGGAACAGTCTCTGTTGTAGAGCCAGGTAATGGCGGAGTATCAACTCAGGTTGGGCAGATAGAAACATCAGAATTTGTTAATTCATCTGGCTTATTTCCTATTGGAGAGAATCAATTTCAGGAGACTTTATCCAGTGGTGCACCCACTACAGGTCTTCCAGGTTTAGAAGGGCGAGGTGCTTTATTACAGGGATCATTGGAAAGCTCGAATGTCAACACGGTAGAAGAATTAGTAACGCTAATTGAAACGCAACGAACCTTTGAGATGAATTCAAAGTCGGTTTCAACAGCCGATAAAATGATGTCCTACTTTACTAATAATGTTTAAAAAATGGATTATTAAAATGTCTCATAGCCAAACACCATCAATATTTATTATACGCCTAGTAAAAATTATTATACTTGGATTTATATTGGCCAGCTTTACCGGTTGTGCCTATCAGGGAATTAGGCCAAACCCTGAGTTTGCCACAGTCAGACCGCCAATTAAATTTAATCCACCTAAACCTAATGGGGCCATATTTCAAAGTGAATCAAATGTTTCCATGTTTGAAACAGCAAAAGCAAAAAGAATAGGGGATATTTTAACCGTGGTCTTTGATGAAAATCATGCAGCTAAAAAAGAGAGTAAAACAGAAGACAATAAAGATACAAGTTTAGAAGCAGGGATACCAAATGTTTTAGGTAATGTGGTATCAAGTAAATACTTGAATAAACTGGAATTAGGTGTAGAGTCTGCTGCTGCGTTTGCATCAAACGGGAAAAGTGAACAAAAGAATTCTTTGACAGGCAGTATTACGGTAACCATTGTGGAAGTATTACCTAACAATAACCTGGTTGTTAGAGGCGAAAAATTACTCACACTAAATCAGGGAGATGAATATGTTCAGTTATCGGGCATTATAAGAAGCATTGATGTGGGAACGGATAATAAAGTAGTTTCATCAAAAATGGCCAATGCAAAAATTATTTATAGTGGGCAAGGGCCAACACACGATTCTAATAAGGCCGGATGGGCGACACGTTTCTTTATGGGAGAGCTCTGGCCTTTTTAAGAAGTGCTCTTTTTAATAAATCGAGTTATAATCCTTTTATGAAAGGATTAATCATTTTAGCTATATTCATAGGTTTTCCCCTGATAGAACTCTATTTTCTTATTGAAGTTGGCTCTGTTATTGGCGGTTTTTATACCATAGCGATTAGTATTTTGACAGCAGTTTTAGGTATTCATTTAATTAAGCTGCAAGGTATGAAAACCTTAGCGAACATGCAACAAAAATTGCAGCAGGGAGAACTTCCTGCTGCTGATGTTATTGGTGCAATTTTACTCAGTATCTCTGCACTTTTTTTACTATTTCCAGGCTTTATTTCAGATACTTTGGGGGCCATATTATTGATTCCGATTAGTCGAAATATTATTGCTAATCAGTTAGTAAATTCAAATATTCTTCGCTCAAGGGTTTCACCTTCTGCTAATTTCCACCAGCACTTTGCCAATAGTCATAACTCCCAGGATAGCAATATTATTGATGGTGATTATGAGGACTTAACAGAGAAAGAATCACTTTCCTTAAAAAAGGAAAAATAATTCACTCGGATGACTTGAAATCGGCTAGCTTGTCCACACTTCTAAAATACTCTTTAAACACCCAATAATTTAGGGTTTTTTTAGTCAATAAATTAATTTTAATAGTAAAGGAGAAACGTTAGTGAATATACGTCCACTAGGAGATCGTGTAATCGTTCGCCGTGTAGAAGAAGAAACTAAAACAGCAAGTGGAATCTATTTGCCTGATTCAGCAACAGAGAAACCATCAGAAGGTGAAGTCATGGCAGTTGGTCCTGGTCGTGTTACTGAGAATGGAACAACGATTCCAATGAATGTTAAAAATGGAGATAAAGTTGTATTTGGTAAGTATGCAGGAAGTGAAGTAAAAGTTGATGGTGAAACTTTTATGATCATGAAAGAAGAAGATATTCTTGGTGTATATGAGTAGTCGTATATGCATAACCCCATATCAATTTTAATTAATTAAGTTTAAGGAAAAGAATCAATGTCAGCAAAAGAAGTATTATTTGGTGATGACGCACGTCATCGTATGGTTGCCGGTGTTAATACACTTGCTAATGCCGTTAAAGTTACGCTTGGTCCTAAGGGTAGAAATGTTGTTCTAGATAAGTCATTTGGCGCACCAACCATTACTAAAGATGGTGTTTCTGTAGCCAAAGAAATCGAATTAGAAGATAAATTTGAAAACATGGGCGCACAGATGGTTAAGGAAGTTGCTTCTCAGACATCTGATGTTGCCGGTGACGGTACAACAACTGCAACAGTTCTAGCTCAATCTATTTTAAACGAAGGTTTAAAAGCAGTTGCTGCCGGTATGAATCCTATGGATCTTAAACGTGGTATTGACAAAGCAGTTATCGCAGCCGTCGAAGCTATTTCATCATCTGCCGTTCCATGTACAGATTCTGCAGCAATTGCCCAGGTAGGTTCTATCTCTGCAAACTCAGATAAAAGTGTTGGTGACATCATTGCAGAAGCCATGGATAAAGTGGGTAAAGAAGGTGTTATCACTGTTGAAGAAGGTAAGAGCTTCGTTAATGAATTAGACGTTGTTGAAGGTATGCAGTTTGATCGTGGTTATCTTTCTCCTTATTTCGTCAATAATCAGGAGAATATGACAGCTGATTTGGAAAATCCTCTTATTCTAATTCATGATAAGAAAATTTCGAATATCCGTGATCTACTACCAATTCTTGAAGGTGTAGCAAAAACTGGTCAGCCTTTACTATTAATTGCTGAAGATATTGAAGGTGAAGCATTAGCAACTTTAGTTGTTAATAATATGCGTGGTATTGTTAAGGTTGCAGCTGTTAAAGCACCTGGTTTTGGTGACAGACGTAAAGCAATGTTACAAGATTTAGCTATTTTAACTGGTGGAATGGTGATTTCTGAAGAAGTGGGTATGACTTTAGAAGGTGCAACGGTTGAAGACTTAGGTACTGCAAAGCGTGTTCAAATCAGTAAAGAAAATACGGTTGTGATAGATGGTGCTGGTCAGACTTCTGATATTGAGTCGCGTGTTGAGCAAATCAGACGTCAGATTGCTGATACAACTTCAGACTATGACAAAGAAAAGTTACAGGAACGTGTTGCAAAACTTTCTGGTGGTGTTGCCGTGATTAAAGTAGGCGCAGCAACAGAAGTTGAAATGAAAGAAAAGAAAGCACGTGTTGAAGATGCTTTACACGCAACTCGTGCAGCAGTTGAAGAAGGTATTGTTGCCGGTGGTGGTGTTGCATTAATGAGAGCTAAAGTGGCTATTGGTGAAGTTGAGACTGAAAATCACGATCAGGCTGTTGGTGTTGATATTGCTAAACGCGCAATGGAAGAGCCATTACGTCAAATCTCATCAAATGCTGGTGATGAAGCATCAGTTATTGCAAATAAAGTAGCGGAAGGTACAGGCAACTTTGGTTATAACGCTGCTAATGGTGAATATGGCGATATGATTGAAATGGGAATTATGGATCCTGCAAAAGTAACGCGTACAGCTTTACAAAATGCAGCATCAGTTTCCGGCCTAATGTTAACTACTGAAGCAATGGTTTCTGATATTCCAGAACCTGCTGGTTCTGGTGGTGGTGCTCCAGATATGGGCGGTATGGGCGGTATGGGCGGTATGATGTAGCGGTTAAAACATACCGGACATACCGACCACCTCTAAAGAAACTCTATTTTTTATATGTTTTTTTAGAAAATTGAAAAAGGCAACATAATATTGGTAATAAAGTTGATTCAAAACAGCTGAAATTACCTCTAAAGTTGCCTTTTTTGTTGCCTCTGAAAAAATATCGCTGAGTTGATTTTATTACTTCATAATTTCAGTTTGGCCTGGAACATTTGTTGCTCACCTGTATAGGTCAGTGTATAACCTAAAGCATCATATCCTTTTACTCTTTTATTGAACATTCTTTGAAGCATGGGTAGTGATTGATCGACATAATCATAAACAATGACTCTTTCTTTCCCTGCATGTTGCCTGTGAATTCGCCCAACATATTGTGCCAATGAGCCTTTCCAGGAAATAGGTAGTGCGAGAAATAAAGTATCGAGCTTTGCCAGGTCAAAACCTTCTCCAATATATTTTCCGGTTGCGATAAGAACTTGAGTGCTGTTTATAGATTCTTTTGCTTCTTTTAATTCCTGACTTTTCATTCCACCTCTTAAAACCAGATTACTGATATTATTATCGGTGATTAATTGACTGATAATTAAAGCGTGTTCTCGCCTTTCAGTTAATATTAATGGCTGACGGTTGTTTTTCACTTCAGAGATGACATCTTCCACAATTTCCTTATTTCGTAATTCATTTTCCATTAACCATGTATAAACATGAGATATATTAGGTGAGCGTTCTAGATTAACTAAATTTTCTGGTGGATTGTGATATAAATCTGAAACAATGACTTGTTGCTCAAAACTTGATTTTAAATCTGACTCAACAACATATCGAACGGGTCCAGCATTCATAAAGATTATCGGTTGATGACCATCCTGACGTTGAATTGTTGCGGTTATGCCAAGGACATACTTCGCATGAATTTCATTTAAAATCATTTCATAATTGGGTGCAGAGATATGATGACATTCATCAATGATGATTTGTCCGTATTTGAAAACAAGAGGATTGACAGTATTGTCCTTACGATTAAATAGACCTTGATAGGTTGCAACATCTATTTGACCGCTGAGTTTCTGCTTACCACCTTTAATTATTCCAATATTTACTTCTGCCAGAAAAGATAATAGCCTTTCTTGCCATTGTTCAACCAATTGCCGGGTGTGAACCAAAATTAATGTATTAACTTTTCTTTTGGCAATGACACCAATGGCTGTTATGGTTTTGCCAAATGCAGTAGGAGCATGAAGAACGCCTGTATTATATTGTGTAAGCTGAGTAACCGCTTTATTCTGCTCCTCTCGAAGCTCCCCCTGAAATTTTATTTTCCGTAGTTTCTTGCCGGTTTTTCTCTTATCATCATATTTTATTGATACAGATTGTTCTTTCAATAAGTTTTTTACATCATCCAGGCAACCTCTTGGTAAGATTAAATACTCTTGATCAAAATAAGCCAGACAAATAAATCGAGGTATTCCATTAGTGGAGAACCGTAAGGATTGTTTTTTGAAAAATACAGGATTAGAAAAACTCGCTATTCTTTTTAATTTTGCTATCAGTCTATCGGGTAATTCATCAATAGGAATATAGATTTTATTAGCTAGTACAATCGTAATATTTTCTGGACAATTTTCTATCTTATTTTTATCAATGGGTAAGGTAATTTCCCAAGGTTTTAATTGAGGTTCATCAGTTTTGTCACTGTGCTGTTGTGCTAAACATTTATATACTTTTGATATTGAAAGCTTTTCAATGGTAGATAAAAAGAACCATTGGTCAAGATATGGATTGAAATTGTAATCTACAAATTCACTATTCCCTTTTTTCCTGGATTCTTTTTGAAGTGGTAATGCAATAAGGTTTCCAAAACCACCATCAGGCATAATATCTTGATTAGGGAAAAGTCTATCGTAAGAGTCAAAAGAGACTTTAGAATTATGCTCCATAGCATTATCCAAAAGTAAGAAGCCTAAGTTTCTGGCATCTGATGCTGGAATAGCACTTTCAAAAAAGATCCAGACATGTGCTCCATTCCCAGAACGGGAACGCTCAACAGCATATGGAATATCCATTTCAGAGCAAGCTTTAGAAAATGCTGTTACATCTTCTTGCCACTGGGATTTATCAAAATCAGCTGCTAAAAAGTAACAGGTATTATCTGTTAAAAGGGGATAGATGCCAACGGTTATATTGCCAGATAAATGCTCATATAAAACTTGTTTGTTAAGTGGTGAAAATATACGGTTTTGGCATTCACCACATTTGACTTTTGGTTTAAAGCAAATCCCTTGCTTCCACTCATTTAAACAAGCGACAGAATATCCACTTTTGTTAAATTTATTTTCCCAGCGTAGTGCATGAATGTCATTACGCCCTTTAAATAAGTCAGAAAAGATTTGAAGCTTTTGTTCAATAGAAAATGTTTTTGAAGTGTTTAGTATGTGTGTTTCAGTATTATGGTGAGCTAGTTGCTTTTGTAGTTCTTTTTTCTGCTCTTCAAGTTTAAGCCTTTCTTCATTGATTTTATGCAAACGTTTATCAATCAGTTTAATTTCTAAATTGATATCATTTGTTTTCATTTATTATCAAATCCACATTATTTGAATTCAGAAGTAAATCAATTATTATTTGGAATAGAAATTTTATATTTCGTTCTTCCACTTATCCTGTGTTAGCACATTTTACGACTAGCAATAAAATTAATAAAGCCAAATAAAGAAAAGCTAGATTGTTATCCTATTCTAGATATGGCGTATTTAATAATTTAATCACGCCAATATAGTTTGATTAATGGCGTGATTAAAGATTATAATCAAGTCATGAAATGGATATGGCAAAACACTGACTGGCCCGACTTTACATACGATGAGAACCTGTTCTCAGATCGTGTGACGGAATTTAGGCTAACTTCTGAAAGACTTTGTGGTCGTATTGAAGCTTTGTCCGGTAGTAATCAAAACGAAGCTATCATAGACTTAATGCTATCAGAAGCCATAAAAACCAGTGCCATTGAAGGTGAAATTCTTGACCGAGATTCTGTACGCTCTTCACTCTTATCTTTAATCAATTCAGATACTTTAGCACCAACAAAAGATCTAAAAGGAGCTGGTGCTGCTTCATTATTGGTAGATGTTAGAAAAAAATGGTCGCAACCACTTAGCCATGATTTATTAGGTCAATGGCAGGCCATGGCTGTACCGGAACATAGAACATCACTTATCTTGCGTGGAGATTATCGAACTGATCCAGCTCCTATGCAGATTGTGAGTGGTTTTTATGGCAGACATAAAGTACATTATGAAGCACCTCCAGCAGCTCAGATTATGGATGAAATGAATGCTTTTATTGACTGGTATAATAAAACTACGCCACGAGATGAAAGAACAGAATTGTCCGGAGTAATACGTGCCGGAATTGCTCATGTCTGGTTTGAGACAATCCATCCTTTTGATGATGGTAATGGCCGTGTTGGCAGAGCAATTGCCGATCATGCACTTTCACAATCTCTGGGTTATCCGACATTAGCTTGCCTTGCAACTGCGATAGAAAGTAAGAAAAAACAATACTATCAGGAACTAGAACAGGTCGGTCGAGGAAAATTAAATCTAAATAAATGGTTAGAATATTTTACCTATGCCGTCATACATGCACAGTCTATTGCAAAGGAAGAAGTTGATTTTGTACTGAATAAAACCAGGTTTTATGATAGGTTTGCTGAACAATTAAATGAACGCCAGGCTAAAGTTGTTGAGCGAATATTTACTGAAGGGCGAAAAGGTTTTGAAGGTGGGCTATCGACTAAAAATTATATGACGATAGCTAAATGTCCGAATCGTACCGCCAGTCGTGATTTATCGGATATGTTGGACAAAGGTATTATTTCTAAATATGGAGCAGGTCGTTCTACTCGATATGAATTGCATCTTTAACTTCAGTTTTAAGTTGGAAACCCCAAAGGGCACCAAGGTAATTTTATCATGGGGTATATTTTGGGGTATAAGTGAATCAAGTTAAAATAAAACATAATAAAAACAATTGCATATGTTCGTATGGGCGGTATGATGTAACTATTAACCCATAACAATCATTCCCTTTATAATCAATAGGTTATAAAGACGAAAATTGAAAAAGGTAACATATTGGTAACAACATCGGTTCAAAATCGGTGAAAATACCTCTAAATGTTACCTTTTTTGTTACCTTTTATAAGGGTAACCGAGAGTCGTTTAAATTATTGATTCTATTGTATTTATAAGTGTTTTTCTGAACCGTTTTTTCATCAAAAAACAGCCAAAATGTTACCTTTTTCAAAAAGTAACAGAAAAGGTAACCTTCTTTCTTCTTTTGATTAAATGA
>JADGAU010000080.1 GCA_015231865.1 Gammaproteobacteria bacterium
TGAAGAGACCGAAAAGATATGATTGGTGTTATTCCTTGTAATCATAACTTTATTTGTTTCATGTGAATTTCTTGAAAGGTTATATTCTATCCAACTGATACCATCAATTGTTGTTTGCAGATAGCCCTCTGGCGCTTTTAAGTCAAACATATCGCAAATACACCTGACATTATATTTTGCTTTAAAGTCCTCTACAGATTTGACATCAAAAAATTCTATAAATGATAAGTTGGCCGTGATCATATTATTTCCATCCGTAGTAATTATGATCTGTTCCTGAGAATCTAAAAGTCGTTGTACAAACTGACGTTGTGTTTTTAAATAATTCTTCAACAGTTGCTGTTTGTAAAATAGGTATAACATGACTGACAAAATACTAACAAAGATAATCGTTGTTTTAATTAATGCCCCGTAATCCAATTCTGTTACATACTTAACCGATGTCCATTTATTGGAAATTTCAAGAGATTCCTCTTCGCTTATAGAATCTAATGCTTTTTGTATAATATCTCTTAAAAGCGTATCCTGTTTGGTAATACCTGCTCTAAACTCATCATAAAACCCTGTGGTTCCAGAAATCTTAAGATTGCTTAGCCCTTGTTCTTTGATGAGATTATTAACACTAATGAGCGAGCCAATCGTTGCATAAGCCGTTCCATTGGAAACCATTTGTAATGTTTCTTTTTGGGTATTTGCAGAGATGATATTAATGTTGGGATAGTTTTTTTGAACAAGTTCTTTTGTGTTGTAGCCTTCCACTAAAGCAATTGTTTTTCCAGCCAGTTTATCAAGGTCACTGACATATGGATTTTCATCTTTTGTTACGATGACCATCGGTGATTTGACATAAGGTCTGGTAAAAATTAGAAACTTACTGCGCTCTTCATTTTTATTTAAAAAATTAATAATGTCACATTTCTGATTTTTTGCAAATTCTATCGTTTGTTCCCAGCTTTTAGTTGGCAGGAGTTCAATTTTACCGGGGATACTTTTTTTAACAAGGTTCCAATAATCAGAAGCCAGTCCAATATGTTTGCCGTTTTTTATTGACTCAAAAGGCATCCAATCCGGATCAACACAAAACGTAATTGGCCCTCTTTTTTTTAAATAGTCCGTTTCTGTTTTAGTCAGATAAATATTTCTTTGATTTACTTCTTCAAATGATGCCCCCCACTTTCTTAAAATCCATGTTCGCTCACTCTCTGGAATAGCAGAAAGTGCTTTATTAATGATCGAATTAAGTTCAGGCCAATCTTTACGGGTAGAGTAAAGCATTGGCGTTTCACTACCCGGGACAATAAAAGCAATTTTAAACCCTGGCATCATCTTATCTAATAAAGAATAGTAGAGACTACCGCTGCCTATAAGTGCTTCTACTTTTTTATTTTGCAGCATTAATAATAAATCATCATCGGAATCTCCAGGAATTAATTTAATTCCGGGTATATCCCTTAAAAGTTTGTTCTCTAATTGATTCCCTCTTCGTAATCCTACCCGTTTATTTTTTAATGATTCCATTGACGTTATCGCATCGTCTTTGGCGATAATATATTTTGTCAACCGATAAGGACTATCACTAAATAAAAAGTCCTTTCCCCGCTCTTTATGATAGGCAGATATTGCTAGGCCATCGATCTCTTTTTGCTTAGCTTTTTGCAACATATCCGGCCATTTTCCTACGATAAGCTCAATGTTTAAGCCGGTTAGACTATTGATTTTATCAAGCAGTTCAGGCTCAACGCCTTCAATACTTCCATTGGGCTTTGGAATAACATAGGGACGCCAGTTTTTATCGGTTCCAAAGGTAATTTTTTGATGAGATTTAATCCATTCTTGTTCTTCTTTTGTTAAAGAAATTGATTGCGGCTCATTTGCATGCAGTGATGAAGTCAAACATAGTAGAATCAGTAGGTATTTAATCACGTCTATTTCCTTAATATTCTGGTACAAACTCTGTTTCTGCCTGACTCTTTTGCTTCATAAAGTGCTTCATCTGCTCGTTGTAGAAGATGGTCCACATCATCACCTGGTCTTATTTCTGCTATGCCGCTACTCATCGTAAACTTTACCACTTCATTATTGTTGCTCAGCTCAAGCCCTGCAATAAGCTTCCTGATATCCTCTATAATATCAGTTACCTTATTTAGGTCATCACCATAAGAGAGAATGGCAAACTCTTCACCTCCAATACGCCCAAAAATATAATCTTTTGGAAGGTTATCAGAGACTGTAGAGGCTAAAAGTTTAATCACTTTATCGCCAAAAGCATGTCCGTATGTATCATTGACAATTTTAAACTTATCAATATCGATCATCACCGCAATGATAAGAGAGTTATGTTCATCAAACATCTGATGTGCAGATTCAAAAAATTTTCTTCGATTATAGATATTTGTCATGACATCATAGGAAGCCAGGCGTTCAAGTTGCTGAACAAGCTGACTATGTGAAAGGTGAAACCTTACCCTGGAAAGCAATTCTATTGGACGAAATGGCTTTGTAACATAGTCATAAGCACCGCTGAGATAGGCTTTTTCAATGGAGTGATCATCCGTTTTTGCGGTGATGAACAAGACCGGAATTTTGCTGCTATCTTGATTAGATTTCAGCTTTTCTATTACTTGATACCCATCCATATCAGGCATCATGATATCAAGCAGGATCAGATCAATTTTTTGTTTTTGAACAACATCCAATGCTTTTTCCCCGGTAAGTACAGGGACTATATTGAACTCATCAATAAACTCTTTAAATACCCCTAAGGCTAGTTTAATATTTATTTTTTCATCATCAACAATAAGTATTGTGGATTTATTTTCCATTACAATCCTCTATGACTTTTGTTACAAAAGCTCTTTAGCTTTTCTATTGAAGTATTTTTACTCTTAATTGTACCCTGAAATCGTTAGTATAGGAATCATGCTAAATCAGGTGATTGTACATCTACCGACCATATACTTATGTAATTATTTTTACTATTTTTTACTTAATACCCCAAAATATAGCCGATCATAAAATTACCTTGGAGCCTTTGAAGGTATTAAATTTAAGACTGAAGCTAAAGATGCAATTCATATCATGTCATACGACCTGCAGCATATTTAGAAATATCTGAAAATTCATGAGAATGCCAGATATGTTATTCCATTTGTTTATTTTATAATTAAGTGACTGTTATTAAAGTGAATAACTCTTTTGGTTTCTGACTTAATATGTTATTTTAATGGCTATAATTGCATAAAAATATTATTGATAACTTGTTAAAAACTTAAAATATGAATAAAACTGACATTAGTAAAATTATTGCTAAACAAACGGGGATTTCCTCTCAACAGGCTGATGATGCCTTAGATATTGCTATTGCTGAAATTCGTCACTCTTTAGCAATTGGAGAAACTGTTAACCTTAATGGTTTAGGTACTTTTGATACCATTGAAAGACCACATCGAAGAATTCGTTCACATAGAACAGGCAAAATTGTCGATGTGCCTAAAGCTAGAATTGTACTTTTTGATGTCGATGCAAGTTCTACAATTAATAAAGATAAAACAGATATCAATGTCTGGATAAAAAATGATGAAAGACAGTGGAATCTCCACACCATGGAGTCGGATACCTATGAAAATGATTATACCGATGCGGTTATTGATTTGTCTGCAGATATGATTGTTTCTTCTGATAGTAAACGGGATATTGTTATTTTTAATAAAATAGCTGAAGAAACCTATGGTTATACTCAAGAAGAAATACAGGAACACGGGGTAGCTGTTTTATATGCCAATCAGGATGAATATGAAGCGGTTGGTGAAGCCATGCGTAAAACCGATCACTTTAGTGGTGTTATTTCTAGTCGTAAAAAGAATGGTGAAACCTTCCCTACCCGAATCAATGCCAAAATACTTCGTAATGAAGATGGCGCGGTTATGGGATCAGTGGGTTATTCAAGAGATCTAACAGAAGAAATGGCTGCGGCACAAGTGAAACAGGAATTGGCTGTTTTAAAAGCAACCGAAGATATGAAAAAAGACATCGAGCAAATTACCCGACATGATTTAAAATCACCAATAAATGGCATTGTCGGCTTTTGTGAAATGTTATTGCAGGAACCGACATTATCTGAGGAACATAAAGAATCGATTAGTCTAATGAAAGATTTGGGCTATAAAACCATCAATATGGTAAATTTATCATTAAGCATGGTAAAAATGGAAAAAGGAAGTTATCAGCTAACGCCAAAACCCATGGATATGCACGCTTTAATTAAGGGAATATTATCTGATGTCAGTAGCCAGATAAAATATAAACGTTTAATGGTGAATCTACTCATTAATAATCACCCTGCTAATGATGATGACAAGTGCATTGCTTATGGAGAAGAATTATTAAGCTACTCTCTTTTTGCCAATTTAATAAAAAATGCTGTTGAAGCCAGTAGCCGTAAACAAACCATCGCTATTGATATGAATACGGATGATATGGTGAGTATTGCTATCCACAATAGTGCTGCCGTGCCAGAAGATATCAGGGAGACTTTCTTTGATAAATATGCAACATCAGGAAAATCAACAGGTACTGGATTAGGCACTTATTCTGCTAAACTGTTTACTGAAGCTCAACATGGGAAAATCAGCATGCATTCATCAGATGCTGAAGGAACAACAATTAAAGTGACTTTACCAATAAATGGTTAATATCGTCATGACATGATAATTCACTCTGCATTTATTATATTCTGATAAACGACAGGCTTAAGAGAAGTAATAAAACTGTTTTTGTATGTGTTTTTTCCTAAAGGTATCTGAGCTTTCCTGATAAGCACTTTTCTTCTTGTCTACTTTCTTGTCAATAAAGCTTGAATGGTGAATCCTCTCTGCCATTTTGACTTACATCACTCTTTAAAAAGTGTGTTAGAATCCGATTAATTTAGCAGTGCTGATTTAAATAGTTCAATATTAGCCCACTAATCGATACTTGAAGCTATTTGGAATATTTATTTTACGTAGCAGAATAAGCTAGGCAGTTTCTGCTATTTAAATATTTGCACAATATCATACCTGTACCAAAGTACAATTACATTTTCTTTATTTTTTGTGCTAGTCTTTAAGAATCTTTATATAATAAGTAGAACGAGATATGAAAACAGTCATAAAATATATTATGTTTTATCAATTCATCCCTATTTTCTTGTTATTTTCCCTGACAATTTCGATGTCTTATGCAGCACCAGGAGGTGTCGTTGGTAATCCATGTAATCATTTTAATAATTGTAGTAAATTTAAAACTAATGGCCAATCTAACCAAGGCCAGTGCAGTAATGCTTGCGAAAATCAAGCTTCATCTGGTAATTATTGGGCTGCTATTTATGAGGCAGCTGGTAATTCAGCATTAGCTGCATTGTTTAAAGCAAAAAAAGTTTGTGAGTTAGTTGAATATGCTACTTATTGGGATTGTGGTTTAAAGGCAACATATGCTATTAATCCGGCATGTGGTAATTCAGAAGGCGCTTGTAATAGCGGTACTCCTGGGAATGTAACTGAAGTAGCTGGATATTATAATTGGAACTGTACTGGTTTAAACGAATTAGAACAGGAAACAACTGTAGCCTGTTCAATTGAAATTCCTCCAACACCGGTGAATGGTTCATGTGGTTCCAGTAATAACCAAAACTTATATTCAGCCCCTACAACCAACTTATGTTCATCAGGTACAGCTTCTTCATCTGGCGCTTGGACCTGGACTTGTTCAGGTAGTGATGGTGGTTCGAATGAAGCCTGTTCAGCCAATAAAAAACAAGATGCAATATGCGGTACTCCCTCAAGTGGCCGAAACGCTCCAAATACAGGTCTGTGCTTTTTAGGAGGAGCTAACCCTTCAACACCTGTTGATAATGGCAGCCACCAATGGGCATGGGGATGTCAGGGAATTAATGGTGGTAATAGTGTTAATTGTACTACTGATATTGTAAATGATGGTGTTTGTGAGCCTACTGAAGATGGGCAAACATTAACATCAACTCCTACAATTCTTTGTTCTGCTGGTACTGCTAATCCAAATCCACCTAACGGGTCAGGTCCTTGGGACTGGGTTTGTGAAGGAATCAATGGAGGTTCAAATGATTCTTGCTCTGCTAATTTAATTCCTATTGTTAATGGCGCTTGTGGTGATGATGATAGTGCAACTCTAAATTCAACACCTACTAAATTATGTAATTCTGGTTCTGAGTCTTCAATATCTGAAACGACCATAGCATGGTCATGGACGTGTTCTGGTTCTAATGGAGGAACAACAGATGCCTGTTTAGCCTATAAAGTTATAAATGGCGCTTGCGGTACAAGTCATAATGGTAATTATGATAACCCTCCAACTAATAACTTATGTTCATCAGGCATCTCTACAACTGTTACTGAAAATAGCAATAATGATGGATGGGTATGGTCATGTGAAAGTGCGAATGGAACACCAGTTGATTGTGTAGCCAATAAAAACATGGGGGGAGTATGCGGTTCAAGTGACCGAAACACTTCAGGTTATAATGGACCATTTTCTCATCAATCTGAAGTTACTGATTTATGTTCTATTGGTACTGAAGGATCGTCTTTCCATGCGGATGGGAATACTGGTTGGGAATGGACTTGTACTGAAGATAACTCTACAAGTTGTTATGCCGATAAAGGCAATCCAGGAGTCTGTGGTATAAGTGACCGTGATACCAGTGGTTATATTGGTCCATTTTCTGATCAATCTGAAGTTACTGATTTATGTTCTGTTGGAACTGAAGGATCGTCGTTCGTAGTGGATGGAAGTGATGGTTGGGAATGGACTTGTACTGAAGATGACACTACAAGTTGTTATGCTGAAAAAATTAGTCCTGGAGTCTGTGGAAGCAGCCACAATGTCCCAACTGATGTAATACCAAGTAGTGATTTATGTGGCGCAGGCAGTACTGCAAGTACAGTTACTCTAGGTAGCGATGATTGGACATGGACATGGACATGTACTGATGACACAGCCACTACCTGCTCAGCTGAGCATATTAAAGGCCGTAAAAAATGGGAACAAGATTAGTTATTTATTCTTTGGAATAATAATATATTTTGATTCTATCCATTTTATATCTGATTTGCCATCAGATAAATATAGCCTTATTTTAGCAAAATTTTTACGCCTTGATATAAAAGAGTATTTGGTATTTTCTTCAACCAACTGACACTTTTGTTCTTCAATTAGAAATTTTCTAGCATCTTCTACATTAGCGTATTCGTCCAGGCTAGGAACATCTCGACATATGCCAGTACCCTTTACTAAAGTAGTTCCTTTTAGTTCCTTTTCTTTAGCTAACTGCTCTTTTCTCGCAGTCAAAGCACTTTCAATTTTTATTTTATTTTCAATTTTTACTTTTAATTTTTTATGAATATTTTTACATGAATCAGTTAAACATGATATTGGTGGAGGAATGCTTGAAAATTGACTAACCCCTTCATCATCTTTCCATTGATATAAAGTTCCAGACCAAACTTCCTTGGTTAAAAAAAATATTGCAAAAAATAGAATGCTTTTTCTAATAATAAACATATAAATCAAAATAAATAATTTGCAATAGTATACCTTCGCTTTTATTAAATGTCACAAACTAGATTATACTATGAGCATAATTTTCATAATTATGTCTATGGATCAACTTTACTTCTAAAGACAGACTTTAAAACGATCTTAGTTTGACCTGTATTTCCAAAACCTCGACCATAAATATGAAATGTTGTTTTGCTTGTAGCTGTATCAACAAGGATGATAAATCGTGCTTCATTTGTTGGGCAAGTTGCTGGTGCCGATACACAGCAAGCATTACTGCTAGTCCAATCTAAATTATCTATTGTTGATTGCATATTTGCGACAACAACGTCTTGAACACAAGTGTTAGTAATAAAATTTGTTAAACTAGTAGCAGCACTTCCATCGCTAATAATTTTTTTATCACTAATAATATTTTCAGCTGTTAGTAATGCAGCTTCTGCATTTTGAAATGATTTTTGAGTATCCTGAAAATTAATTGCCATTCCTTCTTCTAAACTTATATTTTTCATTGAATCCAGCCCGATAAATGTTAATAATAGAAGCATAACTAATGTAACAACTAAAACGGCACCGTTTTGATTTTTTAATCGATTCATTATATTAATTTAATACTCTATTTCTAATTTGTATCGTTGTATTAAAAACTTTTAATAGTCTTCCATTACTTGCAGACTCAGTTTCTTTTATTCCATCATCATCGTTATCATACTCAACTGTTTGAACTGAAGAACTTACTCCTGTTTCTACACTTTGAGCTAATAATGAAATTCTTACAGAAACAACATTATCCAGGCTTAAGCCAGATGTACCATAAGGAACATAATAATTAGGAATTTTGTCATTATCTGTATCTTCTCCATACAAAATTTGCATATTTTCTATGCCTTCAACATATTCTTCTGTTCCAGTTCCATTAGTTGAGTCACCATCATCAAAAAAAAGTGACTTGCCGTTTTCACCATTACTTATTAAAAACTTTTTTGTATCAGAATCAACATCATCGAAAGTAATACTATCGGTTGTTGAGTTTACACCTGTTAAACAAGTTGAACTAGTCGTGTTCGTACAATTGTAAGCTGCCTCTCTTATATTAATGGATAAAAACTCTATCGCTAAGCGTCCATTTTCCTGAAGTCGATTAGTTGCATCAATTAATCTAAAGGCTTGTCTATGATCAACATAAACCTTTATAGTCATAAAAGTTACAATAATACCTAGAGACAATGCAATCATTAGCTCTATTAAGGTCACACCATTTTGGTTTCTTTTCAGGCTTTGAATCATAAGGTAAATTTCATTTCAAAACTGGGCGAACCTGAACTATGAAAACCAATCCAATTAATTGTTAATGTATAATCACCACTTAACATATATTTACTATCACATGAAAACAGTATTGAATTTCTATCAATTGTTGGTGTTGAACTAGGAGAAGAAGTAATGCTTGCAGAGCCGGAGTTTAATATATTTTGTAAGTTTGTTCTCCACACATTTAAATCATGTTCGGCCATTTCACAAGCATTACATCCCGTTGTATTTGTACAATCACTATTTGTAGAATATGAACTGCTTGTATCAAAAGTCATAAAGTCTGATTCGGTGAGGCCCGTGATATCATTGTTAGAAAAAGAGGAAGTTGGATTATTAGCTCTCATTATATCAATAAACTCTGAAGCTAATATTGCAGCTTGAGTTCTATTAATCGCACTATAATTGTATGCTTGACCCAGTACTTCTAATTTAGCGACTCCGACAATACCGATAGTCATAATGACAACGGATGCTAAAACTTCTATTAGCGTTGAGCCTTTGAGACTATTATACTTCATATCACTCAATTTGATTAACAACCACTTTGATCAGCTGCAGCTCGACCAGTTCTCTTTACAGAAACTTTACGAATACAACTATTTCTGGTAAATTCAAAATTTAAATTAGTTGAAGCAGTAATTCTGCCATATTTAGTATACTCTATAGAATCTGCATCAGCATTAATCATAGTGCTAGTATCATCTTTTTTCCACGATTTTAAAACGCTTGAATTACGGGCTACCCATCCATATTGCCAATCACCACTTGAACCACAATCAGATTGATTACTATTAGAATTACACACTTTAATATTTTCACCACGTCGCATGGCCTCAGTTCGAGCAAGTTTTAAAGCACTAATAAAATTATTAGTTTGACTACGAACATGATAAGTATCAAACATTGATTGGAAGCTTGGTAAAGCCGTAGTTGTCACAATTGCTACGATAGCAATTGTGACCATAAGCTCCATAAGCGAAAAACCTTTAATTAAACTATATGTTTTCAAAGCTTAATTCCTGAACTCTTTATTTCCGATAGTAATAGCTCATTAGCCTGATTAAAGTGAACAAGATCCATTTTTAGATCAAAGTCTTTTTTAAAAAGGTAAGTCTTAAATTTTATTTTTTTTGCTTTAAACTCATCTTTAGATATATCAACATCTACAGCTAAATCAATATCACCGCCACGTTTATTATCATCTGTTCTGCTACCAAAAAGGTAAACATCAACCTGACCAAAGCTATCATATATAGCGGCTTTAATAATTTTTATTAGTCGTTCAGAAAGTCTCATGAATATATTTTTTTGCAAAATTTAGTGAATTTAAATAATAACTTTCCAGCTTAGAAAAATTATCAATACAAAATTTCAGATCTTTTAATGCTGACTCTAAATCTTCTGGATAATCATGTTCTAACTCATTTCTGACTTCTCTCAGATCTATCCAATTACCCAGGCTATCAATAATTTTTTCCTTTTCTATGGCATACAGGACTTCGGTCATTGCTGTATAGCTAATACCACTAATATCTAATAATAGTGAAAATATTTTTGCGCCTAAAAAATCCTGTAATGAAGCAAGTCGTTTTAGATACGCATCTAAAATTGCCTTGTCCTGTGGAAGCAATTTATTAAATTCACTCACCTGATAAAAATCATTTTGTGTTAATAATTCATCAATTAACTGCTTATAATCTTTTAATGCCGTGTAATGATTTTTTAATCGGCTAAAACGATTAATTAAAAGCTGGTGTTTTTGCTTCATTGTTTACCAACAATCATTCTTTGTATAGCCGCCCGTATTATTTTCAATATTTTTTACCCCAGTATTCGTTATTGTAAAATCGCCACAATTATCACTGGACATTGAGCCTGTTCTTGTTGCTTTTAATGTATATGTACTTGCTGTTGCAGCATCAATCGTTAAATTATAATTTACTGTCACGCCCTCTACAGGAACCGATGCACTATATATAGAAGGGCTGCCGGTATCTGCTCCGCCACTAGCTGCGCCCTTATAACTATCATTTTCAGTCATATGCCGTTCCATAGCACCAGCAAATGAAGTCAAAGCGGCTTGAGCCTCGGCACGTTTGGATTTTTTCACACTTTCCTGATAAGAAGGAATAGCAACAGCCGACAATATACCGATAATAGCTACAACTATCATCAATTCTAATAGGGTAAAACCTATTTGTTTGTTCATTATTAACCTCGTTTTAATCCTTCTTTAATTTATTATCGTTCTTTAACGCTCATCATACCAACTGATGTCGCTTTTTTATCAAATGTTAGTGTATTTTGACAGCCATTTTCCTTAGATATAACAGCAGTTAATGCATCACTAAAATCACCATTGCCATTTTGCCAATACCTTAAAGCTTTATAGGCACTTGCCGGTTTTTCAATCATTAATTGTTTCGTTGTTAATAAACTTTCTATTACATTGCTTAGATCGGCTTTATTTTGTTGATAAGATATTTTTAGTACCCATACAACCTCAATTAGAACAATTAATGAAATAAACCCTGGGTTTTGACTATCTAATTTATTTTCTATCAGTTCAGAAGCAATTATTGACTGTTCTGGATCATCCTGCGTTAAATATCGAATAATAATATTGGTATCAAGACCAATCACTTATGATTGCCCCATTGATGAAATTGTCGTGTTCATCTCATTAATACTAACAGTTTTATCTGTTTTTACCATTCCTTTTAATTGTTGAATATCTTTTGTCGCTGCTACGATTTCATATCGTTCATTATTTATTTTAATAAATTCTATTCGATCGCCTGAATGGATATGCATCGTGTCACGAACAGACTTCGGAATAGTTACCTGACCTTTACTTGTAATAGTTGCAGTTGCCATATTTTCCCCATTTACTATATTCTTACTTTCTAGTAAGGATAACATGTAAGATAAAATTGTTAAAGTTACTCAGTTTTTCTTATTGTATCCAATTCATATAGTTGCATTTACCCACACAGCGCATTAGTATTAGCCATCCATAAACTATAGGTGTATTTATGCTTAAACGATATCCAGAAGAATTATTTGATGAAATAAAATTGCTTTCAAAATTCCCTGATGAAACGCAGCTTGAAGGAATTAAGATTCATCATGAAGCCGATGAAACTATTCGAACCTCTGCAAGGTCTTTATTTGATAAAGGTATGATTTCACAAATGGATGGTGGTTATTTAACACCAAGGGGTCAGGAGACTTTAGAGCATTTGCATATTGTTTTAGATGCTTTAAAGCCTTAATTTATTATTTACACGGAAACACCATGTCCTACGAACAAACACCATATCAACCTGAAAGAATTGAACTAGAAGCCCAAAAATACTGGCTGGAAAATAAAACATTTAAGGCCACTGAAGATTCAGATAAAGAAAAATATTATTGCCTGTCCATGTTTCCTTACCCCAGTGGCCAATTACATATGGGACATGTTCGTAATTACACCATTGGTGATGTGCTTTCCCGTTTTATGCGCATGCAGGGAAAAAATGTAATGCAGCCAATGGGGTGGGACGCTTTTGGTCTTCCGGCAGAAAATGCGGCCATGAAACATCAGGTCCCTCCCAGCAAATGGACGCGTGAAAATATTAATTATATGCGCGGTCAATTACAACGTCTTGGGCTGGCCTATGACTGGGATAGGGAACTCGCCACCTGTGATGCGGATTATTATCGTTGGGAACAATGGTTATTTGTTCGTTTATATGAAAAAGGGCTGGTTTATAAAAAGAATGCCGTAGTTAACTGGGATCCGGTTGATCAAACTGTCCTAGCCAATGAACAGGTGATTGATGGTCGTGGCTGGCGCTCTGGTGCATTAGTTGAACGTAAAGAAATCCCTCAGTGGTTTTTGAAAATTACCGATTATGCAGAAGAGTTATTAGCCGATCTTGATAAGCTTGAAGGCTGGCCGGAACAGGTCAGAACCATGCAGAAAAACTGGATAGGCCGTTCAGAAGGTGTAGAAATTACCTTTACACTTAAAGACTCTGAACAAACCATATCTGTTTATACCACACGCCCTGATACCTTAATGGGCTGTCAATACCTGGCTGTTGCACCCGAACACCCAATAGCTGAAGAAGTGGCTAAAAATAACTCTGAATTAAATGACTTTATTCAAGAAGCCAAAGTAACCTCAACCGCTGAAGCCGATATGGAAACCATGGAGAAGAAAGGTTTTGATTTAGGTATTAAGGCTATTCATCCGTTAAATGGACAGGAAATCCCAGTCTTTACAGCCAACTTTGTGTTAATGGGCTATGGTGAAGGTGCAGTAATGTCGGTTCCTGCTCATGATCAGCGTGATTATGAATTTGCTAAAAAATATAATTTACCGATTGTTCAAGTCATTAAACCTGAAGATGATAAGACTGAAATTAATCTTGATGAACAGGCTTATACAGAGGCCGGTGTATTGATTAACTCCGGTGAATTTGATGGTTTGAAATCCCATAAGGCTAAAAAAGCAATTACCTATAAACTTGAAGAACTGAGTGCTGGTAAAAAGCGTATTCAGTTCCGTCTTAGAGACTGGGGCGTATCTCGTCAGCGTTATTGGGGCACGCCGATCCCAATGATCTACTGTGATGATTGCGGCACGGTGCCTGTTCCTGAAAATGACTTACCTGTTAAACTACCTGAAGATGTAGTAATTGCCGGTGATGGCTCACCACTTAAAAAAATGCCAGAATTTTACCAATGTACTTGTCCTAAATGCGGTAGCGAAGCAACTCGTGAAACGGATACCTTTGATACCTTTATGGAATCGTCCTGGTACTATGCACGTTATGCCAGCCATGATGCCGAAACCATGCTGGATGAAAGAGCAGATTATTGGGGCCCAGTTGATCAATACATTGGCGGTATTGAACATGCTATCTTACATTTACTCTATTCCCGCTTCTTTCATAAGCTAATGCGTGATGAAGGTTTAGTCTCCTCTGATGAACCCATGACCAATTTATTAACTCAGGGTATGGTGCTAAAAGATGGTGCCAAAATGTCTAAGTCCAAAGGCAATACGGTTGATCCGCAAGGCCTTATCGATGAATATGGCGCCGATACAGCACGCTTATTTATTATGTATGCAGCACCACCTGAACAATCATTAGAATGGTCTGATAGTGGCGTTGAAGGACAATTTAAATTTCTTAAACGGGTATGGACTCAGGTTCATCAGCATATATCTACATTTGACGGAAATGAAGTGCTGGAAGTTAAAAGCTTTTCTAAAGCACAAAAGGAATTAAACTTTAAACTCCATAAAACCATAGAAGAAGTAGCAGATGATATTGGCCGCCGTCATACCTTTAATACAGCTATAGCGAAAATTCGTGAGCTATTAAATTTATTGGATAAACAGGACTCGACTGAAGAACAATCTGCGGCATTAAAGCATCAGGTATTTAAAAAAGTGATGCTGATGTTATCCCCAATTGCGCCGCATATCTGTCAAAGTTTATGGACAACACTATGCCAGGATGAAAATGCACAAATCATTGATGAAGCTTGGCCAGAAGTTGATAAAACGGCCCTGATACAGGATAGTATTCAATATATTATTCAGGTCAATGGTAAATTAAGAGATAAGCTTGATATTGATGCCGGTGCTGATAAAGCTGCCATTGAAGCTTTGGCTATTGAGTCAGAGAATGTGCAAAAACATATTGAAGGCAAAACTATTCGTAAAGTGATTGTTGTGCCAAAGAAATTAGTTAATATTGTGGCTAATTAAATAAAGATAGTGGGCAGTGGGCAGTGGGCAGTGGGCAGTGGGCAGTTAATAGTATAAAGTTAAAATGATAATCGAGCTAA
>JADGAU010000081.1 GCA_015231865.1 Gammaproteobacteria bacterium
ATATACGGACGCAAACCTATCCCTGTCAAAAAATCTAATTTATTTCTTGCAATATTGGAGACCATATACAGGCCCTAATATAACTAATAAAAAAAATCAGAAAAACAAATTAAATAAATATAAATCAATAATTTGCAAATCTTAATGAAATATATTTTTATCATTATGGATAAAATCTTTATTGATTAAATGATAGCTTTATTGTAGTTTATTTAGTTATATTTTTTTCGATGTTATAAAAGTTTAAGTAACAAACATCATTTTTAAATTATTTCTACCCTATAAGACTATCACCGAAACTATAACTTAAAGCCTTCATTTAAAACTATGTACCCATTAAAAATTCTTATCGTAGATGATGTAAAAAGCATTCGAGACTATCTTAAAACCATTTTGAAACCGCTAAATTCAATAGTATATGAATCGACAAATGGTGAAGATGCTCTTGAACAAATTAAAAATAATGAATTTGATATGGTGTTAATGGATATAGAAATGCCGATTATGACGGGTATTGAAGCAACATATAAGGTCCGCAATGAATTGCAGTATATGTATACTCCAATTATTATGATTACAGCACTTCAAAACCCCCAACTGATTAAATCTGCATTTGATAATGGCGCAACGGACTATATCTCAAAACCGCTCAATGAAATAGAAGTGCTATCAAGAATTAACCTTCATTTTGAGAATCGCAGACTATCTCTTGAACTCATTGCTTCTAAAGAAGCCGCCGAGCAGGCTAGTCAACACAAATCTGACTTTGTTTCCCGATTAGCACATGAATTGAAAAACCCTCTCAATGGCATTGTTGGGTTAACCAACCTTATTGACATGGAATGTGAAAAGGAAAGTGAAGATATACATGAATATTGTCGTCTCATATTGGAAGCTGCTGATTTTCAAAATGAACTCATTAATGATGTCACTAACCTTGCAAAAATTGAAGCCGGAATTATTGATTTTGATGTTACTGAAGTTGAACTACCGTCAATTATCAAAAAAAGCTTTAACTTAATTCAACTAATGGCATACAAAAATAATATAACACTCAATTTCCCTCGTTTATCTGAAGTAAAATATATTATAAAAACCGATCCTAAACGGCTTAAACAAGTTTTTCTAAACTTACTTAGTAATGCCATAAAATACAATAAACCACATGGCGAAGTACGAGTCTTAATCGATAATAAAACAGACAATGAATTAAAAATTGGAATTTCTGATACTGGATATGGCATTAATAAAGCTAATATTCCTAAACTGTTTGAAGTATTTAATCGTCTAGGTGCCGAATCAACTGAAATTGAAGGCTCGGGTATAGGATTACCGATTAGTCGTAAAATCATTGAACTAATGGGTGGGCGCTTAGAAGTTGAAAGCATTATTGATGAAGGCTCAACCTTCTGGATCGTTTTAACTGAATTTAAAAAAATGAATGTCCAACCTGAGTAAAACTGCTATTGTTACAAACTTAATCACCAATAGATTATTTAGTCTTATCCGGTTAATTAGCTTACCGAGTTCTCTATTATTAGTGACGCGTATAACTAATGATTTTCTGAAACCATATTAATAGTATATTTAGGTATTTCAATAACTAGGTCTTCGTCAGCGACAATCGCCTGGCAACTAAGCCTTGAATCTGGATCAAGCCCCCAGGCTTTGTCCAAATAATCATCTTCCAGTTCTGTTGATTCTTCCAATGAATCAAAACCTTCACGGATATAGACGTGACAAGTTGTACAGGCACAGGACTTTTCACAAGCATGTTCCAATTCAATATCATTTTGTAAAGCAGCATCACAAATAGAAATTCCAGGTTCTACATCAACTGCAAGACCTTCAGGACAAATTTCTTCATGAGGTAAAAAAATAATTTTAGGCATGTTAAACGTTCCTCACTTATCCATATCTATTTCTAATGAATCAACGCTTTGGCCGGTTAAAGCCGCATTGATACTTCTATCCATTCTTTTCTCTGCATAATGTGCAGTCACTTTATCAACGTCTTCTATTGCTTTTTTAATCGCTCTGTCATCATCACCCTGACGGCAAACAATCAGCTTTTCTAAAGAAACTTTAATTTCGTTAATTTCATCGCTTGTTAATATCTCTTCAGCATCAGCATCCATTGCCGCTAGAATACCTTCAATTACCCTATCGGCTTCAACTTGCTGTTCCCTCAATGTTCTTGCTTTAACATCATCCTGAGCATGAGTCATAGAGTCTTTTAACATTTTTTCAATATCGGTATCCGCCAGGCCATAAGATGGTTTTACCTGAACTTCACTTTCAACCCCGGTTGTTTCTTCTTTTGCTCTTACCGATAATAAACCATCCGCATCAACTTGAAAGGTAACCCGAATTCTAGCAGCAGCTGCAACCATAGGAGGAATCCCATGTAATTCAAATTTAGCCAGTGAACGACAGTCAGAAACTAATTCACGCTCACCTTGCAGTACATGAATTGACATTGCTGTTTGGCCATCTTTAAAGGTGGTAAAATCCTGAGCTCGAGCAACGGGAATTGTGGTGTTACGATGAATAACTTTTTCAACTAGTCCGCCCATGGTCTCAATACCTAAGGATAAAGGGATCACATCCAGAAGAAGGACATCATCATCTGATTTATTGCCAGCAAGAACATCGGCTTGCCTGGCTGCTCCTAATGCCACGACTTTATCCGGATCGATATCAACCAAAGGCTCACATGCAAAGAAATCTGCAACCATTTCACGAACTAAGGGCACTCTAGTTGAACCACCAACCATTACTACATCGACAATTTCATCTGCTTCAATGTCCGCATCTCTAAGTGCACGTCGACAAGGCTGCAAAGTTTTCTTAACAATTGGCTGAATAATTTGATTAAAGTTTGAACGAGTAAGTTCTATCTCTAATTTCTGGTTATTGGTATCCGTTAAATTAATGACTGTTGATTCTGAAGCCGTCAATGACTCTTTAGCTAATCGGGCCTGATCTAACAATTGACGTTCAAAGTGACGATCTTTATTTTGAGACTGTAATGACAATTGTTCAATAATCCAATTAGCGATGGCCTCATCAAAATCATCGCCACCAAGTTTTGAATCACCGGCTGTAGACATTACCTCAAAAACACCTTTGGTCAGCTGTAAAACTGAAATATCAAAAGTACCGCCACCTAAATCGTAAATAACATGAATACCTTCGTTTCCGGTATCTAACCCATAAGCAACAGCTGCGGCAGTTGGCTCATTAATTAGTCTTAAAACTTTCAGCCCGGCTAAATGTGCTGCATCTTTAGTTGCTTGTCTTTGTGCATCATCAAAATAAGCTGGTACCGTAATTACGGCCCCGGTAAGCTCCCCACCTAAAGTTTGCTCTGCAGTCTCTTTTAATGTTTTTAAAATTTCTGCTGAAACTTCAATAGGACTAACTAAGCCATATTCAGTTTGGATTTTAGGTAAATTTGCCTGTTCATCCTGTACTAATTGCAAAGGTCCTGATAATGAAACATCTGCAAAACTTTTTCCCATTAATCGCTTAACAGAAGAAATCGTATTGAAAGGATCTTCTTTAGCTGAATTCTTTGCTTTTGTACCAACAATAATCGTGTTATTAGATTGATATTGAACAACTGAAGGTATTAATTGTTCTCCTTCATTATTAGCTAAGGTTTCAGTTAGGCCACTGCGAACACTGGCAACCAATGAATTAGTGGTACCTAAATCAATTCCTATTGCTAATTTATGTTGATGTGGTGCTGAAGATTCACCGGGTTCTGATATTTGTAATAGGGCCATAAAGAAACAGTTAAAAGTTAAAAGTTAAAAGTTTACTCCAGGGTTCTCTCTCTTTTTGATAAGAAAGTTACCTTGAAAAGTATTAAAAGTTTAATAGTTCTTCTTCTAGAAGTTCACATTCAGTTCGTAATTTAGTATGAAATTGTAGCTTTAGGATAGCATCTTTGATTGAACTAATAATTTTTTTATCTGTTTCTGATGCTATTTTAAATAATTCTATCAGGCTTGAAATTTCTGCATCGATTTTAGTATTAACAGATTTTAATAGTTTCTCAATTTCCAACTCTGGATTGTCGATACTTTTAATCTTTTCAAGTTGCTCACGACTTTCCATTTGCGCCATTAAAAAAGCACCATCCGATGTTGTGGCATTATCTTGAAGCGTTATACCTAATAGAGAAAGGTGGTAAATTGCACGTTTCAGTGGATCTTTAATGGTTTGAAATGCATCATTAATTTGTGATGATTTCTGAACTGACAATCGCTTATCTCTATCACTTTGATTAGCATAATTATCAGGATGAACAGAGCGTTGAAGCTGTCTATAGTTTTCGGTCAAAACCTTTTTATCAATTTGATAATCAAGTTCAAGTCCCAGAAGTTGGTAATGGTTATTTAGGTTCATAGTTTAACTCTTAGAACTTAGATCTTAATACGTCACTAAGAACTTTGTGCTTTACACATTAAAGCTTTCACCACAACCACAACTATCTTTTACATTAGGGTTATTGAATTTGAAACCTTCGTTAAGACCTTCTTTTCCAAAATCAACTTCCGTCCCATCAATGTAAATTAAACTTTTAGGATCTACAACAACTTTAATACCCTTATCTTCAAAGACCTGATCACCGTCTTCAATATTATCTACAAACTCAATTACATACCCCATGCCTGAGCAACCATTGGTTTTTACACCCAAACGCAAACCAACGCCTTTGCCTCTATTATCAAGGAATGCCTGTATTCTATCTGCTGCTGTTTCGGTTAATGTAATTGACATAGTTATTCCAGTGAACTTAGTGCTTATCTTTGTAATCCTTAATTGCAGCTTTAATAGCATCTTCTGCTAAGACAGAGCAGTGAATTTTAACCGGAGGTAAGGCTAATTCTTCAGCAATTGCTGTATTATTTATTTTACCAGCATCTTCAAGGTTTTTTCCTTTTAACCATTCTGTCACCAGTGAACTTGATGCAATAGCTGAACCGCAGCCGTAAGTTTTAAACTTTGCATCTTCAATAACACCAGTGTCATTGACTTTAATTTGTAAACGCATCACATCACCACAAGCTGGGGCACCTACCATACCAGTACCAACACTTTCATCTTCTTCGATAGTGCCAACATTTCTTGGATTTTCATAGTGATCCAATACTTTTTCACTATAGGCCATTTTATTTCTCCCTTAACTTTATGCTATTTTAGCATAGTTTCATTCTGCTCATACCTTAAAAGATTGCCAGAATATTAATGTGCTGACCACTCAATTGTCGATAAATCAATTCCCGCTTTATACATATCCCATAGCGGAGATAACTCTCTTAACTTATCAATTTTCTTATGTAATAACTCCAGCGCATGATCGATATCTTCTTTTGTTGTAAACCTTCCTAATCCAAAACGAATAGAACTATGCGCTAATTCATCACTTCTTCCGAGTGCTCTTAGCACATAAGATGGTTCAAGACTTGCTGAAGTACAGGCAGAACCGGATGAAACTGCTAAATCATCAATCGCCATTAACAAAGATTCACCTTCAACATAATTAAAACTTAAATTTAAATTATGTGGAACTCTACTTTCTAAACTACCATTTACATACACTTCTTCCATATCCTCAACGCCCTTAAGAAAATATTCTCTTAATTCGTGAATACGTTTTAACTCTTCTTCCATTTCTATTTTGGCTAATCTAAATGCTTCACCCATTCCAACAATTTGATGTGTTGGCAGTGTACCTGAGCGCATACCACGCTCATGACCACCACCATGTATTTGAGCTTCTAATCTAATTCTTGGCTTACGTCTAACATATAAAGCGCCAATACCTTTAGGACCATAGACTTTATGGGCAGACAAAGATAACAAATCCACCTTCATTTCTTTCATATCAATTCTTTCTTTGCCTGCACTTTGTGCCGCATCAACATGAAAAATAATTTTTTTACTACGACATAGTTCACCAATGGCACTAATGTCCTGAATAACGCCTATTTCATTATTCACATGCATAATCGAAACAAGAATAGTATCGTCACGAATGGCTTGCTCAATACTTTCAATTGAAACAATACCTTGATCATCAGGATCAAGATAAGTAACTTCAAATCCTTCGCGTTCAAGTTGACGACAACTATCCAACACCGCCTTATGCTCTGTCTTTGCTGTAATAATGTGCTGCCCTTTCTTATGATAGAAATGAGCAACGCCTTTAATTGCTAAGTTATCTGACTCTGTCGCACCTGATGTCCATACTATTTCTTTGGCATCTGCATTAATTAAATCTGCCACTTGCTCACGAGCTTTTTCAACGGCTTTTTCAGCATCCCAACCATATTGATGAGAACGAGAAGCCGGGTTTCCAAAAACGCCCTCATTAGTTAAATACTGACACATTAATTCAGCAACACGTTTATCCACCGGTGTGGTAGCAGAATAATCAAAATAAATGGGTGATATCATAAAGTTTTCCGGTTCTAATATTTTCAGAACAATTATTTTCAGAATAACTGTCTAAATAAAGTATTGTTAAATAAAGATTATTCTTTATATTACAATTTTTAGGTGTTAATTTTCTAAGAAACTTTTAATAAAGCTTCCTGTTGATTCATTCTGTCTTTTTTGACTAATTTAGCCAATGAAATTTCTGACAAGAAAATAAAAATTTGCTCACTTAAATCACACCATAAATCATGTGTGATACAACGCTCATCATTTTTACAATTACCTTTGCCTTTACATCTTGTTGCATCTACTGTTTCATCAACTGCTGCAATAATTTCTGAGACAAATATATTATTTGAATCGCGACTAATTTTATAACCGCCTCCTGGACCTCTGGCACTATCGACCAGGCCATTCTTTCTTAACTTAGAAAATAGTTGTTCTAAATAAGATAAAGATATTTCCTGTCTTTTCGAAATGTCTGCCAAAGTTATTGGCCCTTTATTTTCGTTCAGAGCCAAATCCAGCATTGCAGTGACAGCATAACGACCTTTTGTAGTTAATTTCATTTTTGTACCTTCCAGAATTTATCAATAAAAGTCTTTCTTTAATGAAACTCTTTATCTAGTAGTCTGATGGTTTCATTATTACTTTCTTCTTAAATCATTATGCATTCTACACATAACCAAGTAAATCAGTCAAGTATTATATAAGGATATATCAGTCTATTTTCAAGTCGACTTTTTGTGAATTTCCAGAAGTATTTTTATCACTATGAACTTCGGCGCAATTATCACGACATAAGTCCTGTACAGGGCAGTTGGAATCTTGCTCAACATGGTCGTAATCATCATCTAAATGTTCGACATGACAAACCTGAACCTCTTTAGGTAAATCAGCAAGAGAGGGATCAATCTTTTTCAGGGCTTCACACATGGTATCCATTTTATGATCAACCGCATGCATATGATCCAGCATACAATTGAGAGCATGAGCTATGGGATCTGGCATGTCACTACTCATACCATAAGCATCGAAACCCATCTTTTGGGCCAGACTGGCTCTTTTTTGATCTTGGGGAGATAAGTTGTCCTGATTAACTGGTGCAGGATTATTTTTCTGATTGACGACTCGACCTGGAATACCAACGACAGTGCAATGTTCAGGCACGTCTTTTACAACAACAGCATTAGAACCAACCCTTGTACCTTCGCCTAAGGTTATCGGGCCTAATACTTTTGCACCAGCACCGACAACCACGTCATTCATTAAAGTCGGATGTCTTTTGCCTTCGTCCAGGCTTGTACCACCTAAAGTAACACCATGGTATAAGGTGCAATCATTGCCTATTTCTGCAGTTTCACCAATGACTACGCCCATACCATGATCAATAAAGAAACGTTGCCCAATTGATGCGGCTGGGTGAATTTCAATTCCTGTCAACCAGCGAGCGGTAAATGATAGAAAGCGTGCCAACCATTTTAAGTGATGATGCCAAAGCCAATGATTAAGACGATAAATCATCATAGCATGGACACCCGGGTAGGTAGTTAATACTTCAAAATAGTTTCTTGCAGCAGGATCTCTATCGAATACACAGGAAATATCTTCACGAAGGTGTTTAAACATATCTGAGGCTCTAATTACTATACTAAAAGACCCAGTATTTTACTAAGAATTAAAGATAACAGCAAATGAAAATTACTAGAGTGGGCAGTGGGCAGTGGGCAGTGGGCAGTGGGCAGTGGGCAGTGGGCAGTGGGCAGTTTACTAGGTTTAGTTTTTTACTGTCAACTGCCAACTGCTAACTTTGTTTTTCTAAATATACTTAATATCAACTATTTCCAATTCTTTATCACCATTGGGAGCCTTTACAATGGCAACATCTTCAATCTCTTTACCAATTAAAGCTCTTGCGACTGGCGAGTTAACTGAAATTTTATTTTGTTTTATGTCCGCTTCGTCATCACCAACAATTTGATATGTGACTTCAGTATCTTTTTCTTCATCATAAACAATAACGGTAGCACCAAAAACGACTTTTTCCATATGACTTAAGGTTGTCACATCAATAATTTGTGCATTTGATAATTTGCTTTCTAAATCAGTAATTCTTGCTTCAATAAAGCCTTGTTCTTCACGAGCCGCATGATATTCCGCATTTTCTTTTAGGTCGCCATGTTCACGTGCTTCAGCAATTGCCTGGATAACAGCAGGTCGCTTAACTGACTTTAATTCTTTTAATTCTGCAGACATCAGCTCTGCGCCTTGTTTTGTAATTGGTACCTGTTCCATTTATTAACTCTTTATATTGTTTTAAGTTTTAAGTTTTAATGTAACGACTTCCCCCTTTGAAAAAGGGGGATGGGTGTGTAGTTACTTTTTAGTTTTAGTTTTTAGTTTTTAGTTTTTAAATATCCTGTAGACGATAAACAGCTACATCCCCTTCTGTATCGCCCATTTCAGCAATAGCAGAACACATCGCACTCGCACCGGCTATGGTTGTTGAATAAGTCACTTTATGCTGCAATGCTTCACGTCGAATAGCTGAAGAATCTTCAATTGCTTTTTTCCCTTCCGTGGTATTAACAATTAAATCTATCTCATCATTTTTAATCATATCAACAATATGAGGTCTGCCTTCCTTTACTTTGTTAACGACTGTTGATGCAATATCATGTTCCGCTAAAAACCTCGAGGTACCACTAGTGGCAATAATTTCAAAACCCAAATCCCTGACTTGTTTTGCCAAATCAATTACATAGCTTCGATCTGCTTTTCGAACACTGATAAATGCTTTGCCCGAACGTGGCAGGCTAACATTTGCCGACAATTGTGCTTTCGCAAAAGCTTCCTGAAAGGTCTTACCAATGCCCATTGCTTCACCGGTTGATTTCATTTCAGGCCCTAAAATAGGGTCAACGCCCGGAAACTTAACAAAAGGAAAAACAGATTCCTTAACCGAATAATAAGTTGGCACTGCTTCTTTTGTAACCCCTTGAGCTGCCAGTGACTTACCTGTCATACATAAGGCTGCTACTTTAGCTAATTGAATCCCTGTTGCTTTAGAAACAAAAGGAACCGTTCTTGAAGCACGAGGATTAACCTCTAAAACATAAATTTTATCACCCTTAATGGCAAATTGGGTGTTCATCAGCCCGATTACCTGTAACTCTTTTGCCATCACTTCAGATTGTCTACGAAGCTCATCCTGCAATTCTTTTGACAAATTATAGGGAGGTAATGAACAGGCTGAATCTCCGGAATGTACCCCGGCTTGTTCAATATGCTGCATGATCCCGCCAATAAGTACATTTTCTCCATCACAGACGACATCAACGTCAACCTCAATGGCATCGTCCAGGAACCGATCTAAAAGCACAGGCGAATCATTAGAAACCTTAACTGCATCACGCATATACGTTCGAAGTTCTACTTCGTTATAGACAATTTCCATTGCCCGTCCACCTAACACATAGGAAGGCCTGACTACCAGTGGATAACCAATTTCTGCCGCTAAAGTAACAGCGACATCGGGGTCTCGTGCAGTTCTATTATCCGGTTGCAATAAATCAAGTTTTTTGATCATTGCCTGAAAACGCTCTCTATCTTCTGCCAAATCAATTGAATCTGGTGTTGTGCCAATAATATTAGCACCAGCATCATATAATGCATTGGCTAATTTTAAAGGCGTTTGGCCACCATATTGAACAATGACACCCTTGGGTTGTTCCAGCTCAATTAAATTTAAGACATCTTCAAAGGTCAATGGCTCGAAGTATAAGCGATCAGAAGTATCATAGTCTGTTGATACGGTTTCCGGATTACAATTAACCATTATTGTTTCATAGCCATCATCACGACAAGCCATGGCAGCATGAACACAGCAGTAATCAAATTCGATACCCTGACCAATACGGTTGGGACCACCACCTAAGACCATAATTTTTTCTTTATTCCCCGGCAGTGATTCGCACTCATCTTCATAGGTCGAGTACATATAAGCAGTAGTTGACTCAAATTCAGCCGCGCAGGAGTCTACTCGCTTATAGACCGGTTTTATTCCTAATTTTTGACGATACTTACGAACAGTTTTTTCATCTGTTTGTAATAAATGACTTAGGCGTGAGTCAGAAAAACCTTTAGCCTTTAATAAACGCACTTGAGTTGCATTTAAATCCAGTATATTAGTGCCTCTGATACTTTCTTCAGTTTTAATAATATCTTCAACTTGAATCAGGAACCATCGATCTATACCACTATATTCATGAACTTCTTCTAAACTCAGTCCTTTTCTAAAAGCATCGCCAATAAACCAGATTCTTTCCGCCCCTGGTATTCTTAACTCACGTTTTAAAAATTCCAGTTTATCCTTTTCAGTCTCACCCGCTACGTGTTCTGAAATATCATCTAATATTTCATTAAAACCATCACTATCAACTTCTAATGACCGTAAAGCCTTTTGTAAAGATTCCTGGAAAGTTCGGCCAATAGCCATTGCTTCACCAACAGATTTCATTTGTGTTGTTAAACTGGTATCTGCCTGAGGGAATTTTTCAAAAGTAAATCGTGGTACTTTAGTAACGACATAATCAATACTCGGTTCAAATGACGCAGGAGTTACGCCGCCGGTAATTTCATTTTTTAATTCATCCAGTGTATAACCAACGGCTAACTTTGCAGCAACTTTTGCAATTGGAAATCCGGTTGCCTTTGAAGCTAAGGCGGAAGAACGGGAAACACGAGGATTCATTTCAATAATGATTAAGCGACCATTGTCAGGATTAACCGCAAATTGAACATTCGAGCCGCCAGTTTCAACCCCAATTTCTCGTAATACGGCTAAAGACGCATTACGCATTATCTGATATTCTTTATCCGTTAATGTTTGTGCCGGAGCGACAGTAATCGAATCACCGGTATGTACTCCCATGGCATCAAAATTTTCAATAGAGCAGATGATAATGCAATTATCATTTTTATCGCGAACCACTTCCATTTCATATTCTTTCCAACCAATAATTGACTCTTCAATTAATAGTTCATTGGTTGGGGACAGATCTAAACCACGCTCACAGATCTCAACAAATTCTTCTTTATTATAGGCAATACCACCGCCACTTCCACCCATGGTAAAAGATGGTCTGATTATGATTGGGTATTGGCCTAGCTTTTGCTGAACTTCTTCTGCTTCTGCCATAGTGTGAGCAATATATGCTTGCGGCATATCAAGGCCAATTTTTATCATTGCCTGGCGAAATAAATCGCGATCTTCGGCTTTATTGATAGCTTTTTTATCAGCACCAATCATCTCAATATTATACTTTTCTAAGACACCATGTTTATCTAAATCAAGGGCACAATTAAGTGCAGTTTGTCCACCCATTGTTGGTAAAATAGCATCGGGACGTTCTTTTTCGATAATATTAGCAACCACCTGCCAATGGATTGGTTCAATGTAAGTGGCATCTGCTAATTCCGGATCAGTCATAATAGTTGCTGGATTCGAATTTACCAGAATAACTCGATAACCCTCTTCTTTAAGAGCTTTACATGCCTGCACCCCAGAATAATCAAATTCACAAGCCTGACCAATCACAATAGGCCCTGCTCCAATGATTAATATACTATTGAGGTCTTCACGTTTTGGCATGATTAATTCCTGATTTTATAGACAAGTGAGTGATTTATATTTAACAGTGTGATTTAGGTTTATTGCATCAATTCAATAAAGTGCTCAAATAATGGTTGAATATCATGCGGACCCGGACTTGCTTCAGGGTGTCCCTGAAAACCAAAGGCAGGTTTATCAGTACGGTGAACTCCTTGTAAAGATTGATCGAACAAGGATTTATGTGTCATTTTTAGACACTCTGGCAAACTTGTCTCATCAACAGCAAAGCCATGATTTTGACTGGTAATAGCAACAACCTGAGAGTCAATATCAAGTACCGGATGATTTGCACCGTGGTGTCCAAATTTCATTTTTTTAGTTTTAGCGCCACTTGCCAGAGATAGTAATTGATGTCCCAGGCAAATTCCAAACAATGGAATATTTTTATCTAGTAATTGACTAATCGCTTTAATCGCATAAGCACATGGTTCGGGATCACCCGGGCCATTGGATAAAAAGACACCATCCGGATTTAAAGCCAGCACATCTTCAGCAGATGTCTGTGCAGGTACTACCGTTATGTTACATCCCTGGTCAACCAATAAACGCAAAATATTACGCTTAACTCCAAAATCATATGCCACCACATTAAATTTTGAATCTTGAGTTGAATGTGCTTCTTCAGGGTTTAGCTGCCAACTGGGTTCTGTCCACTGATAACTCTCTTTAGTCGTAACTTCTTTGGCTAGATCCATTCCTTGTAAGCCAGCAAAAGCCTGTGCTTGTTCAATACCTGATTGGATAACGGCATCAGAGATTTCTTCACCCTCAGCCAAAGCGATAATACAGCCCTTCTGAGCACCTTTTTGAGTGAGTAAGCGGGTTAATTTTCTGGTATCAATATTTGCGATGGCAACAATATTATGTCTTTTTAAGTATTCACTTAAGTTTTCTTCACTACGCCAGTTAGATGCTAATAATGGTAAATTTTTAATGACAAAACCACTTAAGAATATTTCTTCGGATTCTTCATCTTCGTGATTAACCCCGGTATTGCCTATATGAGGATAAGTAAGCGTAACAATTTGTTTTTTATAAGAAGGGTCTGTAAGAATTTCCTGATAACCCGTCATCGAAGTATTGAACACAACTTCTCCAACGGTTTCACCTATTGCTCCAATTGCAATTCCTTTGAAAGCGGTACCATCTTCTAAAACTAATACTGCCTGCTGATAATCTAAGCTAGTTTCTAGCAAAAAAACCTCCCGCTATGTGATAAACTATATCGTAACAATTGTGATGGATTCTACTAAAACATAACTTAGCTGTCCATATGTAATAGAGGATGATTCGTTGTTCAGGCTCCTTTTTTCTAACTAAAAAGCTACTATTAGTTTTCATAATTGAGAACAAAGACTGAATACCTGGAATATAAAATAATATCAATTTATCAATAATTTAAATGATAATATTTAAATATTTTATTTACTTGTGATATATTGCTGAGCATAATCATATTCTTTTATACATATTAATTTCCTTTATTTTTAATGATTGACTTATATTCATACAAACAAAGCAACGATAAAGATAATATTATCTTAAACTTTACTGGCCCTTTAAGTCATGAATTGATTGTTAGCCTGGGTGAAATGATACGCCAGGAAGTATCCGAAGATTGCGACGGTTCACCTCAAATAGCTTTAAAGGTCTTTGCTATTTTTGTTGAACAAGCAGAAAACGTCATCCACTATTCAACACAAAAATCATCTGAAAATAGTATGTATGGTTATGGAATAATAACCATTGGCAAGCGTGACGGCAATTTTTATATTAGTTGTGGCAATTTAATACCAGGGGATAAGGTTGAAGTGATTGAAGCATCATTAAAAAAGATATCAGATATGAATAAAGATGAAATAAAAGCCTATTACAGAGAAAAACGTCGTGCCGAAAAAACCGGCGATTCTAAGGGCGCAGGTATAGGATTTATTGAAATGGCTAAAAAAGCAAGCCAGCCCATTCAATATAAATTTAATGAAATAAATCATTCAAGCGCTTTTTTCAGCATTGAAATCACGATATAGCAGAAGGAATTTTTATGGATAATTTATATATAGAACCAACAAAATCATCACCCCAGATTGACTTTAATGCAGATACAAATATTTTGACGATGATTGGTGAATCTTATCCGGAAAATACTATTAAGTTTTACGTTCCTATCATTGACTGGCTAGAAAAATTTACTAATAGCATTAGCAATCAGTCAGTTGAAGTTAATATTGAACTAATTTACTTTAATTCCAGCAGTTCTCAAATCTTAATTAATCTCTTTGATTTGTTAGAACAAGCTCAGCAAAAAGGCAATCATATTACTATTAACTGGATATTTGATAAAGACAATGATTCTGCTCTTGAAAGTGGCGAAGACTTTCAGGAAGAACTGTCTCATATCACTTTTAATTTAGTTGAGAAATAAAATACAAAGTTTTCAGTTTTCAGTTTTCAGTTTTCAGTTTTCAGTTTTCAGTTTTCAGTTTTCAGTTTTCAGTTTTCAGTTTT
>JADGAU010000082.1 GCA_015231865.1 Gammaproteobacteria bacterium
AAATTTAGTGTGTATGTTTCATCATATTTAACAGCTAATAAGTTTTTTTCATATCGAATATTAAGACTTTCGGCTGTTTGTTTTATTTCATCTAGTATGTCTGTAATTAGGTTTTCTACAATGCCATGATTTAGTGAAAAAATTTCATATATGTTTTTATAGAAATTTAATTTAGTTGATTCATTTTCTTGGTCTAATTGACCAAATTGCTTGGCAATATGAATGATTTTTATTATCGGATCGGCATCAATAAGTTGAGCTAAAGATGCATTTTGATAATAAATGGCATCAGCTAATAAGGTATCTGTTGGCCATTGACTAACAAAATGAGCGCCTAATTCCGCACCTGTCATTGCAAAGATTTTTATTTCCTCATTAGGTGCAATGTTTATCAATGGATGTTCATTATAAAGTTCTTGGTATTCATTATTTAGACGGCTAATAAAAATAAGCTGGCCAATTCTGTGAATTAAGCCTCCTAAAAATGCTTCATCTAAATGTGGATATGAAATTAATTTAGCAATTGACTTGGCAAAGTAGGCTGCTTTAATAGCATTCATCCAAAAATTACCTAGTAAGTTATTGTTATCATCATTAAACTGCGAAAAGAATTGATACACAGCGGCTGTTGTTGTAACATTTTTTATTGTATCAATACCTAAAGTAATTAAAATATTTTTAAAATCTTTTAGACTAAAATGAACGTATTGAGCTGAATTGGCAATATCAATAATTTTGCTGGTTAAAGCGGGATCATTTTTAATAAGTTGTTGTATTTGTTCAAATTCAATATTATCTTGATTAAAATATTGAATAAGCTTAACTAATGTATGAGGAATTGAGGGTAATTCACCAATAGCAATATTTTTATCAATGTTAAAGTTAGCGGTAGACATAAAAATATAGGCTTGTGATTTTTATCTAGATTTGAATTGAATTAGTGGCTGCAAGTATAAGAAAGTTAAAGTTTAAATGCAAATATTTTCATGCCTGTTGATAATGGGCTGTTGATCTAAATAAATGAATAAATCTCATGTCATAGCAATCTCAAGTGGAAAAGGAGGAGTAGGTAAAAGTAACTTTGCTACCAATCTTGCCATTAACTTATCAAAGCTTGACTATAGAGTCTGTTTGTTTGATGCAGATATTAACCTTTCTAATGTGCCAATATTGCTAGGATTAGTACCGAACAAAACTTTGGCTGATTTATTTGATGGCTTTCAACTGGATGATATTATTTTTAAAGGACCTGCTGGTTTAGATGTTATTGCCGGTGCTTCCGGGGTTGCTGAATTTGTTAAACATACTCATCAACAGCAAAAAAAATTACTTCAGTCTATTACTCAGTTAACTGAAAGGTATGATTATTTAATACTTGATACCGCTGCAGGTGTTGATAATCAAGTTTTAAGTTTTCTAAATTGCGCACCCTATTTAATTCTTATTTTGACGCCTGAACCTACGTCAATTACGGATGCTTATGCCTTATTAAAGATATTAAAAAAGCAGCATTATCAACATAAAATTCTGGTCATGGTAAATCAGGTAAAAGATTATCTAATGGCTAAAAATATTTTTAATCGTTTTAGTGAAGCGGTTGAAAAATACTTGTTGTTTAAGGTCAGTTTCATTGGCTATGTTGTTTCAGACATCGACTTACAAAAAGCCGTATTATCGCAACAAGCTTTAACAATTAAGTTTCCGGATTCACCCGCAAGCCTTTGTATTGAAAGAATTAGTCAACGCCTGGATCAGGCCCTAATTAAATTAAATAATGATAATGAAGCTTTTATTGACTATTTTCAGAAAATTATCGAGGCTCGTCCATTATATGAAAGTCAGTTGTCACGCGTTAATGATATTATAGAATTAATTTCTTTATTAAGTGATTCAGAAAAAAATGATTTGTTCCACAACTTAGATATCCAACTTAATAAAAAGCCAATAGAATCAACAAGTAGTTTAGATTTAGAAACTGATGAAAAAGTATTACCTGATAAAGATAAAAGATCTCTTCAATTTGCATTAAGGGTTGCTGCTAAAGTTTAATACGGATGATTTACCTTAGTCGTGTTTATAGCCGGCAAAACCTTTAAATGTTTCAATCGGAAATCGTTTTTCATTAATGGCTATTTTTACATTGGCAGCATCAATTAAATTTATACCAAGTCGTTCAGATAGACGAATTAAAAAAATTAAAATATCGGCCATTTCGTGACTGACTTCTTTTAACTGTTTTTCAGAAAGGTGATAACTATCTTCTTCTTTTAACCACTGAAAATGTTCAATGAGTTCTGCAGCTTCTGCAATAAGAGCCATAGACAAGTTTTTAGGTGAGTGAAATTGTTCCCAGTCTCGCTTAGTGGCAAATTCTTTTAATCGTTTGTTTAAATCATCTAGTGAGTCAGGCACTGAATATTCTATCCGTATTGAATTTTGGTACTCTTAAATATTTTTTTGGTTTAAGTAACAAATTTTGAAACTATTGATTTTGTTACTTATCATTTCGAGCGTAAAATTTGTTTTACGCTGTAGGCACTTTTAAACACCCGATGTCACCTCATTTTCTGGTATAGATTTAAAAAATAGTTTAGTATAGCTGATTTTTTAAAATAGGGCCAAAAACTCTAAAAGTATTTAGATGTTTTATTTTAATTAGCGTAGTTTAAAATCAAAACGCCCTGGAATGATACGAACTATAATTAAAAGGGATTGTCTTGATTAAGCTAGAAGAACTTAAGGTCGTTTTATACGAAGCTTTGCAATTAGAGCCAAGTCATATTCAATTAAATGAGAATACAGCATTATTAGGCGCCATTCCTGAGTTTGATTCTATGGCCGTACTATCTGTGCTAACTGAATTAGAAGAACGTTTTGAGTTAGTTTTTGAGGATGAAGACTTAAGTGGGGAAGTATTTAATACGGTTGGTACACTTTTAAAATTTATTAATAAGGCTTAATCGGACAACTTCCTGGTAGTTGTGTTTTTAGTAGTCTTGTTTTCCAGGATTTAAAATTAATTTTGGATCAAATTGTAACTTAACAGCCTTCATTAAAGAGATGTAATTATCATCCAGCTCTTTTTTTACATGTTTCATTTTTTCTAAGCCTATTCCATGTTCACCAGATAAAGTACCATCTAATTTTAGTACCAGGTCAAAAAGTTCATCTAAACATTGATAGGCTTTTGATAGTTTGCTTTCATCATCGGGATCGGTCAGTAAGTTAACATGAATATTGCCATTACCTGCATGGCCAAAATTTACAATTGCAATTTGATAACGTTCTGATAATTGTTCAATACCATTTAATAGTGTTGGTATATTAGCGACAGGAACAACGACATCTTCATTTATTTTTTTGGGTGCAATCTTTCTTAAAGCAGGGGATAAGGCTTTTCTTGTTTTCCAGATATCATTTATTTCAATTTCTGTTTTTGCCCAGTTTATACTGACACAACCTGAATCATTTATAATAGTTTCAAGTTTATTTGCCTGAGATAGAATAGCCGTTTGGTCTCCATCCAATTCGAGCATAATTAATGCTCCTGCATTATTTGGTAGGTCCACATCCGAATAATCTCGAATCATGTCGATAGCATGTTTATCAATAAATTCAAGCGCACAGGGAATAACCGGTTGAGCCATAATTTTCTTAATTGCCTGAGTCGCTTGTTGAATAGATGAAAAAAATATCTTAGCAGTCAGTTTTGTTTCTGGTAAGGGCAATAGTTTTAATGTTGCCTCAGTTATTATTCCAAGACTGCCTTCTGCACCAATGATTAGGCGAGTAAAATCATAGCCAACGACAGATTTAGTTGTTTTGGCACCAGTTTTAATGGTTTTTCCTTCTCCAGTTACAAAGGTAAGTCCTAAAACATGATCTCTGGTTGTTCCATATTTAACTGCACGTGGGCCAGCAGAATTACAGGAAAGGTTTCCACCGACACTACAAAATTCAGAGCTACTTGGGTCTGGTGGCCAGAAAAAACCTTTATTTTTAATAAGGTCTTGTACCGCTTGATTGGTTATTCCAGGTTGTACGGTAATTAATCGGTTATCAGCTTCAAATGAAATGACTTTATTCATTTTTTCCAGCGACATGACAAGCCCTGAACGAACAGGGACGGCAGCACCTGTAGTTGCTGTCCCGCGTCCTCGAGCTGTAATTGGAATAGAAAATTGATAACAGATTGCGACTATGTTGACAACTTGTTCATGAGTAGTTGGAAAAATAACCGCATCAGGTAAAACAAGATTTTTGCTATTATCATAACCATAAACCAGACAATCTGTTTTATCAGTATAAAAGGCAGAGATACCTTTTATAGTTGATAATTGTACTAAAGCCTGTTGATCCAGCATTTAAATTTTTTTAATTACTGATAATCAAACAGTTTGACAATTTTTTTAATACCACTGGTATTTTTAACGATATTAACAACAGAGTCTGCCTCTTGTTTAGTTAATAAGCCCATTAAGTAAACGGTTCTATTATTGACGACAACGGTTGTATGGTAGACAATTTTGGGTAAAGATCCCAATAGCTTTAACTGAATTTTACTATCAATATAACTGTCAGTGGCGATTGACTGAAAAGACCGGGGTTTTTCAATAACAAGCTCATTGAAAACGCGTTTAACATTTTTTATATTTAATGCAACATTGTATACTAAGTCTTTGTTCTCCTGAGAGTCCACTTCTCCAGTGAGTAAAACCCAGCCATTGAATGAAACCATATCAATATTGGTGGTATCTTTTAATTTGGGGTTTGAATAAACTTCGTGATGAAACTTAATTGTGATTGATTTGTCTTCAACCATATCACCTGCTGTTCTTTTATCAACGGCTACCGAAGTAGTTGCCGCGGCACCACCAATAAATAATGCAGTACAGCCGGAAGTGACTAAAAATCCACTAAAAATAAACAATAGTATGAATAGTTTGTTAGTGGGGTTTGTGTTAGTTAAAGAAATCATGCGGGAGTTCCAAATAATTGATGGTCGATTAAACTACATAAACAATGAATAATTAATATATGGGTTTCTTGTATTCTTGCTGTTATATCACTGGGGACAATAATGCAATGATCTTCACCAGATAAGAGTGATTCAATTTCACCACCGCCATTACCCGTTAAAATAATACAGGATATTTGTTTCTGGTGAGCAGTTTTAACAGCCTGAATGATATTTTTTGAGTTTCCACTTGTTGTAATTCCAACCAGAACATCTTCTTTTTGTCCGATAGCTTGTATTTGTCTTGAAAAAACTTCAACAAAGTCATAATCATTCGCAATTGAGGTGAGAGCAGAGGCATCAGTTGTTAAAGCTATTGCTGGCAAGGCAGGGCGTTCTGTTTCAAAACGATTGGTTAATTCCGAAGCAAAATGCTGTGAATCAGATGCTGAGCCACCGTTGCCGCAAATAAGTATTTTTTTTTCATTTAATAAAACATTCACTAAATGTTGTGCAACCTGAGCAATTTTTGGAGACAATTGTTCCATTGACTGAGTTTTGGTTTCTATACTCGATAGAAATATTTTATTGATAATTTGTTCCATTATTTGCTCATCATGTTCTTTTAAAAAGCATTTTTAATCCAGTCAATTTCCTTTAAATTGCGGCTGACGATAACGACATCAAATCTTGCTGCTAGGTTAGCATATTGAGGATTTTTTAGCATAAAATATTGTGCAGTTTTTATTATTTTTTGTTGCTTATGGACAGTAATACTTTCTAAAGCCGAACCATAGCCCATATTCTTACGACTTCTGACCTCACAAAAAATTAAAGTTTTAGAGTTTAAAATTTTACCTTTATTTTGTAATAAGATAATATCAATTTCACCAAAGCGACTATAAAAATTTAGTTCAAGTGTGGTTAAGCCCTGGTTTTGTAGGTAAGTGTTTGCCTCGAGTTCTGCTTGTTTACCTCTGTTTTCCTTTTTACAGTTTCCCTTTTTGCAGTCAGCTTTATCATTCATCAAATTCATTCTTTAACAATTGTTCTTGGTATAATTTATAAATTTCTTGCAAGAATTTGTTTGATTTCTTCATCCGTTAAAACAATTGGATTGGTTTGCATGCTATTACCCCGACTATTGGCGACTATATGATCAAACTCTTCTACTCTAACACCATAGTCAGAAAGTTTTTGCATGGTCATTGTTTCACTCCATTGTTGCAAAAATTGCATCAATGCTAATTCTCCCTGGTGCTGATCCAAATGCGCTTGATTAGTTAATATACGTCCAATTTGGGCATATTTTGTTAAGGCTTTACTTTGTCTATCACGTTGTTTTAGTGCGTCAATATTTATTTCACAGGCTGTACTAAGTAAGGTTCCACATGCCATACCATGAGGAATAGGGTAGAAAGCACCTAAAGGTGATGCTAAACCATGTACTGAACCAAGGCCTACCTGTGCAAGTGCTATCCCTGAAATCAGTGCTGCATAGGCCATTTTAACTCTGGCAGTTGATATTTCTATTGAGTTATCATTTTCTGGAGCAAGATACCAGATTAATAAGCTATCCCGAACTGCCTCTATACCGCTTAAGACAATTGCATCTGAAAAGGCATTCGCTTTGCTGGAAACATAAGCTTCAATCAATTGTGTAAGCGCATCCATGCCATTTGCGGCAATTAAAGATTTTGGGCAACTTGATAATAGTTCTGGATCTAAAAGGGCATATTGGGGCATTAAGCTCTCATGCCGAAATGATTTTTTAAAACCATCTTTACCAATTTGACTTAGTACGGCATTTTTTGTCGCTTCACTACCCGTTCCCGCCGTCGTTGGAACGGCAATAAAAGGAAGACTTGGCCCTAAAAATATTTTACCGGCACCTACCCCCTCCAGGTATTCCATAACTGAATCACCTGAGGTTATTAGCCCACTTACCGCTTTAGCTGTATCAAGGCAACTACCACCACCGATAGCAAGAACACAATCAATTGATTTGGAATAATATTGTTTGACTATCTTGTCAACTAAGTCAGGAGAGGGCTCTTTATCTACAATAGCATGAAACCAAATTATATTATTCTGATTCAGTTTTTGATTCAATTTAGCCCAAAGAGACGTTTTAATAAAAGAGTTCTTACCGGTAATAATTAAGACATTTTTACCATATAAGAGAATTTTATTAACAACAGACTCAAATACACCAGAGCCAATTTCAATATTGGGAAGTGCAGATAAATTAAAGTTGAATGAAGAGCTATCCATTGAAATTTTAGTTGATTAGGCTTGGTAAGCCATTTTTAATTTGTGCAAACTTCAAACGACATGAAATTAGGCCATTATTTTCAATATTGATTAAACCACTTTCAGCTTTGTAACTTTGTAAATGATTATTTTTAAGTAAATTCAAAAAAGGTAGAATTCGATAACTATCTACACCAAAACTAAAGAACCTTTGCAAATATGCAATTTTTTCATTCGATTGACGGCTAACAGCTTTGATGTCTTGATCAATTAACCAGTTCATATCAGGGTAAATAATACCCTCAAGATCCTTATTTTCTTTAACATTAAATGCCTCATTGATAATTCTTGATGTTGCATATATGGGTAAATTAGAACCATGATGAAAATCAATTTGCAGTGGGATCTGCTTACCTTGTTCAGGTGTCGCATAAAGAAAAATAACATCAATATCATGTCGTATTCTTGGTGTAAATTCACTTGTTTGACCTATGATTTGTCTTAGTTCCCGGTGTCTTCTTTCACTATGGCTTGCATTAAGTAGTTCGGTAATGGGTTGATTAAAATCATATTGCTGGGCCTTATAAGTTTGTTTGGAAACAATTTGACCACCTAATTTTGTCCATTGTTTTTGAAATGAATCTGCATGGCGTTTTCCTGTCTGTGTGTTATCACTTAATAAGGCGGCTTTAATATAACCCTGGTCGAATGCTTTTTGAGTAATTTGAGCAATTTCCTGTTCTGGTTTTAATGCAAATTGAAACAAATTAATTGTACTGGTTGCTTTTGATTTATCAATTTCTTGATGATCATTTTGGCCAGGCTCATCTTCAACAGACGTTATAATCTGATTTAATGCCAGAGTCACAACCGGGAGCTCACTTTCTTCGGCCAATTCAGCAATGAATCGCTTATCTAGTGGACCAACAACAACATCTGCACCATCAGCAACAGCCTCACGATAGAGTGGCCAAATTGTGCTTGCTGACCCGGTATCATATATCTTTATAGAGGTGTCTGTCTGATGACTTCGATGATAATGACTGGCTAAAAAGCCATGCTGAATATATTGGGCTAATGTTGCATATTTACCTGTTTGAGGGAGTAAAAGAGCAATATGTCGAGCAGATACAACTTGTTTAAAATGCTCGGTCAACTGATTATCAATAAATTCGTTGTTGGCCATATGGTTTGGAAATTGCTGTTTCCAAAGTTGAATCTTTTGCTTTAATAAATACTGACTTGCTGTTTGTTTAACAAGCGTAAAAAGTATTTTCCAACCATTAAGTTGCTTTTCTATCTTTGCTTGTATGCCTGGATTAAGAAATGCTGTAGAAATAAGTGCTAATGTATTATTATCATTGAAATGTGGATTATTCAGGTTTTCAAAATCGTCCATACTTAAATTAGAGAAACTTTGCCAGATTTTAGTCAAATAAATAGTCTTATAATTTTCAAGTAACTTGCTTACGTCAATGCTATAACCAAGATAAAATTGAGTTAATAATTGACTCTCGGATACATTTGAAGAGGATTCTTCTACAGTTTTTGGAGATAAAATCGTTTGAGGATAAAGGTCCTTATAATTTTGATAATATTCCTCATTGAGGAAGTATAAGATGAGATTGGTTTTAATCTCATTTAAAGGAGATAATTGATTAATCGTTTCTGACTGAATTCGATAGGCTAATATTTTTTCAGGTAAATTATATTCATTAACATCAGGAATCAAAGATTTAAGTGACGCTAATTTGTCTGTCTGAAAAAGACTAACAGCGCTTAATAATTGAAATGTGTTTTTGTCTTGCAATGATAGTAGTTCGATAGAAATATTATTTTTAACATCCGTCAATAGTTCAACTTCACCCTTATAAGCTTCGGTATAATATAAGGTGTTATTTGATAAATAACTTGATAGTTGAATAAGTAAAGATAAAAGCTTTTTATTTTTTAAAGGCTGCTTTAGCTGCAGAGTTGATTTAAATTCAGTTTTGTATTTTTCATACGGTGTTTGAACTTTTTGTATCACTTTATCTTCAATGGCTACAGGTTTTTTAGGTGGTGATGAACAACTACTTAAAAAAACAGTAAAAGTGAATAAAAATAGGATGGTTAGTTTCTTTAACATAGTATTTGAGATAATCATTAACAGTGACAATTATATTAGGGGTATATTTTAAGCTTGTATAGCTTTTACAACAGGAATATCAAATTTTTTCTTAATTTCATTGTCAATCCTAAGTTTAAATTCTTCATGAGTCTCATTTTCATATAATTTGGTTAATAAAATCTCTTCAAATGATGCTTTATCTTTTGGATTATCGACATCAAAAGTATACTCAATAATTCTATTTGCAACTACTCTTGCTTGTGCCATCGTTGTTTTAGGCATTAAAACAGCAAAAATATTCGAATTCCAACGAGCAAATGTATCAACAGTCCGGGTTGCTAAAATAACTTTAGCAGCATGTTTACTAATCACTCTTTCCATAATGACTAATTTAGTTTTTTCATCATCAGAATCGAGTAAAGGATTTAGACGGAATAATAATAAGCATAAAGATTCTTTGTATCTATTTGCATTGGCTATTTCCTTGTTCATAAAGGTTTCAAAGAAGTTTCTTTTTAGGGCGCCAGAATAGTCATCATGAGTCATATTACTAATCTGAAAGATACTGCTAATTCTAGAACCGAGGATAAAAGAAAGATTAATCAGTAAGGTATTTGCAACACGTGGGTATAACCGGGCAATACGACTCATTGATTTAACATTAAATAGCAATAATGAAACTTTCGTATCTGATATAACATCAGCAGTTCGGGTTTGTCTTGAAGAAAAAGCAATTTCGCCAAAAACTTCACCAGACTGTAGCGTATTCAAATAATTACGAGAGCCTGTTTCATCAACGATAGAAACACTGACTTCACCATCGAGGAGAACATAAAAGTGATTATCTTCATCCCCTTGATGAATAACAACGACGTCTTTGTCATAATCATTAACCTGACATAAAGCAATCGTTTTTCTGACTTGTAATTCGCTCATATTTTTAAATAGAGGCGAATTATTCAGCACTTCTTTATTGATACTTAATGAGATCATGTCCCAAATGCTAACCAAACTAGTCATTGATAGCATCACTGGGGTAATGACAAAAGTTGCCAGTAAAGCAAGGATAATGACAAAAGCACTTAAAATACCAAAGTGAGCTATTGGGGGAAAACTGGAAACAGCCATGACGGCAAATCCCATGGCAAGCGCAACAGAGGTTGATAAGATAGCCGTCGCTTCATTTTTGACCGTATTGTGTAATATATTACTATCATTGATGTTTTTCTTGATTTCATGATGGTATCTGACCATAAAATGCATGGTATCATCAACACAGATACCTAGAGCAATAGCTGCTGTCATTGCTGTGCCCGTGTTTAAGGGTATGCCAAAAAAACCCATAACGCCGAACAAAACAACGATAGGGATAATATTGGGAACAATTGCAACTAAACCGGCTTTAAAATTAAAAAACAAAACAGAGATAATAATGAAAATGGTGATAGTCATTAAAATGAGTGACTCTGCCTGAGCTCTAGCCATATAGTCAGATGCTTTTGTCGATAAAATTGCATTACCTGTAATATGAACTTTGAGGCCGGGATCAATATTTTCATCAATAAATTTTTGAATTTTATTTAAAGCTATGTTTAACTCATATGACGAAGAGATCTGGTGTCTGACAAAAATTCTGGTTTGGCTATAATCAAAAGAAGCATAGGCCTTAACATGTTCCTTCTTAACAAAGAACATATATTCACGAACGATATTGTCGTCATCAGGAAGATATAGGTCGCCTGAGTCATCTTCTTCCATAGCCACATTGATTAGAGACATATAGTCGACAAATGATAAACTTAAATCTGCAATCTTAGAATCTTTTAAAAACTCCTGGATTTTTTGTATTTCGTATAAGTATTTTAATTTTAAAAATGTGCCATCTATACCTGAATCTAAAATGATGGACATTGTTTCCATTCCAGAGAGGTTTTCCTGTAAGGTGTTAATTCTTTTTCTAACTTCGGAATGTTTATCAAAATAATCTAGTGAAGAATTATTAACTTTGAGTAAGGTTGTTCCGTATAAACAGATGATGGAAATCACAATAATTGAAAATAAGAGTAATTTTTTTCTCGATTGAACGAAAACATATACAGAAACTGCTATGTTTTCAAAGAGTGTGTTGGATTGTTCTGAATTTTTATTATTACGATTGCCTGTTGATTTTTGGCTCCCTAAAAGTTTTAAAATAGCAGGTATAAATAATATGGTAATTAAAAAATTAAATAATAGGCCGGTTGATGCCACTAAACCAAACTGACTTAAAACTTCTATGTTATTTAAAGAAATAGATAGAAACCCGATATAAGTTGTTAAAAATGTGAAAGTAATAGCGGTACTCATATTGATAGCCATTTTTTCAATCGATTCTTTTCGTGTCCTACCTAAATTAATGCCACTATAATATTCTGACATCATATGGATATCTTCTGTTGAGCCAATAATCACTAACAGAGCCGGTACGATGGAAGTCATGACATTAACCGGGATATCAAATGCGGCCATCATGGCAAATGTCCATAAAATACTTAAGCTTGCCGTCACCATGGGAATAAATAAGCCACCAGCTCGGCGAAGTGTTAAGCCTAAGGTAATCATCAATACGGCTAACGATAGGGGTAATATTTCTTCCATATCAGTGACTAATCTATTGGTAATTGATTGAAGTACAAAAGGATTTCCAATTTGATAGGCATTGTTAAATGAAGACAATTGTTTTAGATTCTGCTCTATTTGCTCTGATAATTTCTGCTCTTCTTCAGTATTTATACCCGGCTTAATATAAACATTGATGGCCATGGCATTATTATTTTTTGAAACCAGATTATTTGCTATAAATGGGTTGTGTAAGGCTTGTTTTTTGATTTCCTCGATAGCTTCAATTGTATCGGGGACTGTTTCTAAATAGGGGGAGGATTTAACTTCTCCATCGACTGTTTTTACATGAGCAAGAGTAAATAAACTATCGGTTGATTTTACCTGAGGAATTAATTCGATTTGTTCGATAAAAGCTTTTAGTTGCTTAAGTTTGTTTGGCGTATAAAGTTGCTTATCTTCAACATAAAGCATGATTAAATTATCAGAACCATAAGTCTCGATTGCTCTATTATATAAAGTTATTGCTGGATCATTTTTAACCATCATACTTTCAGCAGATACATTAAAAACAAGATTCTGAACTTGAGTTAAAGCTAATATACTGATTAAAAACAATGCTAATAGAAATCGTTTAGGATGATCGGCGACAAAACAAATAATTTTTTTCATTGAAGTTCTTTAATTTATTAGTAATCAAATATCTAAAAGCATACTTAAAAGGAATTAGATGAACATTAAATTAGCCTGTGATAAACTTTAAAAATTGTATCAAATTTAATCAAACAAGTAACCAATTAACTCATCGAATAAAGTTAACGTAATAATGTAACCAATAAAAGTAACAAGTTTGATTGTTTTCTTACTGTATAGAGATTAAAAAATGCCAAAAGCTGCTGAAATAAAAAAAGGGATGATACTTGAAATTGATAATCAACTTTTACAAGTCAGAAATATCGATGTTAGATCTCCATCATCAAGAGGTTCAAATACCTTATATAAAATCACTATGATGAATATTCAAAAACATCAGAAGCAGGAACAAACGCTTATTGGAACAGATTTTATCAAAGAAGCGGAATGTAGTCGTTGTCAATTACAGTTTTTATATCGTGATACAGATTTGTATACGTTTATGGATACCGAAAGTTATATGCAATATAGCTTAACAACAGAAGAACTTGATGATTTAATTTTTTATTTACCCGATGGTCAGTCAGGAATTGTTGGATTATTACATCATGAACAATTAATTAGCATAGAACCTCCTGCGAGTATTAGTCTGACAATTATTGAAACATCTCCTGCCATTAAAGGTGCTTCCGCTTCGGCAAGAACTAAACCCGCAACTTTAGAAACTCAACTAGTTGTCCAGGTTCCTGAATACATTGAAAATGGTGAAGTCATTAAAGTTAATACAGCAACTGGAAAGTATACTTCAAGAGCATAAAATAAAGTACATAGTGAGTAGTGAGTAGTGAGTAGTGAGTAGTGAAGTAAACCTTGAAAGTGGTGTGATGTATATTGTTGCAACACCTATCGGTAATATTGAAGACATTAGCTCAAGAGCTTTATCTGTTTTATCTTCTGTTGATTATATTTTTGCTGAAGATACTCGACGTACTGCTAAATTATTACATCAATATTCAATTAAAGCTCCTATGCAATCTTTACACGACCATAATGAAAGTGATCGAATTGATGATGTGATTGCTTTATTAGAATCTGGAAATAACCTGGCCTTAGTATCTGATGCAGGGACTCCGTTGATCAGTGATCCAGGTTACAAACTGGTAAAAGCACTTCACCAACATAATCTTAAAGTAGTACCAATTCCTGGGGCTAGTGCTTTAATTAGCGCTCTTTCAGTGGCTGGTATCGCCACGGATAAATTTAGTTTCGAAGGTTTTTTACCTGCCAAATTACACGCCAGGCAAAGTGTTCTAAATGACTATAAGTCTGGATTATTAGGCGATAGAACTTTGGTTTTTTATGAATCAACCCATCGCATTATATCGAGTTTGACAGATATGCTGGAAATCTTAGGTGAAGAACAGGAAATTACGATTGCTCGAGAATTAACAAAGACTTATGAGACTTTGTATGTCGGTACTTTAAAAGATGTTTTTACCATAATATCTTCAGACTCAAATCATCAAAAAGGTGAATTTGTCATTGTCCTTTCAGGAAAGTCATATGTAACAGATTCAAATGCTGATAAAAATGATATTTCTGTGCAATCACGTGAACTATTAATTAAATTATTAACAGAATTAACTGTTAAACAAGCGGTTTCATTAGCAGTAAAAATTACTGGAGAGAAGAAGAAAAAACTTTATTCTGCAGCACTGAAAATAGATTCAAACAAAGGTTTTGAATAAATACTCCTATATTTTCTACCATCACTATCCACTATCCACTATCCACTATCCACTATCCACTATCCACTATCCACTATCCACTATCCACTATCCACTTTTAAACATAGAGTCTTCACTTAAAGTGCTGTCAC
>JADGAU010000083.1 GCA_015231865.1 Gammaproteobacteria bacterium
GAGTTAAATTTAAATACAATCTATCTTTGACTCCACCCTCTAACTAAAGATTAGTAATTTAAGAGCAAATCTTTACATGGGTGTATTTATTATTGATACTATTCATTTCGCCTATTAATAATAAAGTATTTATGTCATCAAAATTTAAATTATTTCATTTTTCTCTCATTATATTTTGTGCCTCTGCTGCATTAATGATTCTGGAAATAGTTGCTGCACGATTGTTAGCACCTTATGTTGGTGTTTCTCTCTATACCTGGACAACATTAATAGGCGTTCTATTAGCCGGCTTATCTTTAGGTAATTGGCTTGGTGGAATATGGGTAGATAAAGGAGCAGGTATTAAAACTGCTGGCTTAACTTTAGCTTTAAGTGGAATTTTATCTCTTGCCAGTCTTTTCTTTTTGACTTTGATAGCACCCGTATTGCAGGACTTTCGTACTAACCTAATTCTTTCAAGCATTATTTATGTTAGTGCGTTATTTTTGTTACCGGCTGTTTTACTAGGAATAATTACCCCATTACTGACTGCTCTGGCACTAAAAATAGACAGTAGAACAGGGCATATTCTTGGACGCATGCATGCGATGGCCACATTAGGCAGTATTGCTGGAACTTTTGCCTCTGGTTATTGGTTAATTCAATATTTTGGAACCCGAAATGTTATTGTGGGGACAGCAATAGCGCTGCTTATCTTATCGGCTTCAATGCTTTGGACATCAAAAAAAGTATTAATCAGTTTATGCCTTAGTATGTTTTTAATTTTGGCTTTAACCCAATCATACGATGGACTAGAGAACCCTTGTGACCGAGAAAGTAATTATTTCTGTATACGCGTTGTTGATGAAAATTTACCAATAAATATTGGTGAAGCTCGTAGCATGATTTTGGATCATTTGGCTCATGGGACTAACATCCGCGACAAACCTGAAATGTTAATTGCTCCCTATGTACAGGCAATGAATGAATTGGTAACTCAGCACTTTGAAAATCCAGAGAAGCTACGTTATTTTTTTGCCGGCGGAGGTGCCTATACATTACCTAGAGCAATAAAAACGAGAACCCCGCTATCAGAAATTCATGTGGCAGAAATTGATCCTGTTGTCACCGATGTTGCTAAAGAATATTTTTATATTAATTCAAAGGACTTTACAGTTTTACATCAAGATGCCCGCCCTAGTTTAGAAATATATCCTGAAAAATACTTTGATGTTGTTATTGGTGATGTTTTTCACGATATAGCGATACCTTACCACCTGGTGACTAAGGAATTTTTTACACTGGTTAAATCACGATTAAAACCAGAAGGCTTATATCTAATGAATGTTGTAGATGCTTTCCCTAATCCTAAATTTGTAAAGAGTTTGGTTAAAACATTGCAAACTCAATTTGACAATGTAAACATCTGGCTGGATAAACTTCCTGATAAACAACAACGGATGACTTTTATCATTTCAGCTGGAGATACCCATCTAAGCGCTAATATTCTTTATGCTCATGCAGGCATCAAACAGACTTGGTTTAATATTTATCAGCCCTTATTTGAGACAGGTTCAAATATCAACGAAATTCCTTATTTAACAGATGATTTTGCACCCGTTGATAGATTAATTTCTACGCTTTTATTAACTGACTTAGGACTATAAAATCCAAATTCAATTAGAAAATCACTTGGAATTATTTTGTAACTCTTCCTTTATATAACGAACAATAAATCGTCTGCTGGTGAGTGAAATAGTGAATAGCCATAATAAGAATAATCCAGCAAAGACATACATTATGGCTGCCAATTTTGGAAAAAACATCTGGGCAGCAAAAACGATTACAATAGTTATTAGACTACTTATCAGCATGTTTTTTCTGGTTCGTTCTACAAGCTTCTTAGTTTTTTCCAGATTGTCGATTTTCGCATCCATTAACGATTGACGAAAAGAATGATAATTACTTTCCTGTTTTTTATGGTGACGACCAAAGGGATCGGAGAATTTCATCGTTGCTTTTTTCTATGATTCATTATATGACTTGAATATTGAATCAATTGATTGAATAGTTTATTGACTAAAACACTTAGCTGTAATCATTAATTATAGTATATACCCGCAGTATTTGGAAATGCAGCTGGGCTTTTTCAAAAATTACGGGGATTTTTACTTTATTATGGTCAATAGAATTGAGCTACTTTACTACATGCAATTACCTTGTCTTTAAGTTTAAATGGTAATTCAATTAAGACTAACAAAACGCTTGCAACGATTAAAATACAGGTTTAAGCTTTCTGTGATACTAGAGCATATTGAGCGAAATCCTTGTCTCCTAACAAAAATCTATGATTCACTATTTATGAAATATTCACTTTATACCTTCGCTGCCATTTTTGTTGTAAATTTTGGATTCTTAAACTCCCCTGTTTTATCAAAAGACAAAGTCACTATCGTGACGACTACCACTGTGGACGTTCGAAAACTCAGTAAAACAATACCCTTATCAGCAAGTACGGAAGCATTTCGTGAAACTGAATTATCGTCCAAAGTTGCCGGAATAGTTAAAGAGGTATATGTCACCGAAGGACAATACCTGAATAAAGGTGATGCAATCTTATTACTGGATGATGAAATAGCGCGACTGGATATTGCTTCAGCTAGAGCAAGGCTTGAAGAAACCAAAATTAAACATAAAGATGCCTTACGATTAAAAAAAGAATATCAGTCATTAGCTGCTAAAAAAGCAATCTCACCAACACAATTATCATCGTCCATAGCAAATGTGGAAATAACTAATGCGGCAATTGCTCGAGAAAAAACTTTGCTTAATCGAGAACAGGCTATTTTAAATAGACATCAACTCACATCACCATTTTCAGGCAAGGTTATCAAACAAAATATTGAGGTAGGTCAATGGGTAAAAGTTGATGATAGTGTTATTAAGTTAGCCTCATTTGATAAAGTAAAACTTAGAGCTTTTGTTCCCCAACGTTATTACCAAGAAATTAATCTTAATGCTAAAGCTAGAATCGTTTTTGATGCCTTTCAATCTTTTACTCATTATGCTGCCCCTAAAACATTAATCGCCTATGCCAATCAGCAGTCACGCAGTTTTCCTTTGATATTAGAATTAAATAATCAAGAGAAAAAAATAGCACCCGGTATGTCTGCTAAAGTCTATCTTGAGCTTTTAGGTCCAGAAGTTAATATGCCGGTTATTCCCCGAGATGCCGTTATTGTGAAAGCCGATAATCAACGTATTGTCTGGAAAGTGATAACACAAAAAAATAAAACGATTGTTTCGCCTGTTAATATATCAATTGGACGTCAAATTGATGAATGGGTAGAAGTTAGCGGCAATAGCCTATCTGCTGGTGATAAAATCGTCTTGTTGGGTAATGAGAGACTTAGGCCCGGTCAAGAAGTTCAATTAAGTGAAGAATAGTTATGTTTCGATTTGCTATTGAAAAGCCGGTTATCTTAACGGTTGCCATCTTAATTCTCACTTTATTTGGCATTCTTGCCATTTTTAATGTCCCCATACAAATGATCCCTGATCTGGATGCTCGATTGATTAAAGTGTCCACTAGCTGGCCTGGTGCATCACCACAAGATGTTGAAAAAGAAATCCTGATTGAGCAGGAACAATACCTAAATCAAATGCCCGGCCTGGAAAGAATGACTTCTACAGCCAATACTGGCAAAGCCGAGATTGAACTTGAATTTCCCTATACTATTTCTATTGAGGAAGCATTATTAAACGTTAATAATGCACTATCTCAAGTACCCGCCTACCCTGAAAATGTCAAAGAACCAAGCATTAGAGCAGAATCATTTTCTTCCAATTCATTCATGTATTTTCGCTTAACCCCAATAAGCGGTGATTTTAAGGAAGAAGAAATTATCGCTTTATATGACTGGGCCGATGAAAATGTTAAAAAATCTATGGAAAGAGTCCCAGGCGTTTCCAGTGTTCGTATGTGGGGTGGTTCAGAACGCCAAGTCAGAATTTATGTTGATCCGAACAAACTAGCCGAGCGTAACATTCGACTCATTGAAGTTAAAGAGGCCATTCGTAAAAGAAACCGTGATGTTTCCGGGGGGGATCTGGACAGCGGTAAACGCCGATATTTGCTAAGAACCATTGGTCGTTTTAAAACAATTGATGAATTAAATAATCTGATCATTACCGAAAAAGAGGGCAGCTTTATTCGTTTAAGCGATTTAGGCCATGCCGAATTAGGTTTTGCAGAAGTTAGAAGCTATGCCTATGCTGCCGGGAAACCCCAATTAGCATTTGCAATTAATCGTCAAATTGGCACAAATGTCATAGAAATCAAACAGGCAATGTTAGAAAAAGTTCGGCAATTAAATAGCGGGATATTAAAAGATAAAGGCCTGGAGATGATATTAAACTCCGATGATGTGGTTTATGTTACCGAAGCTGTGAAGGTAGTACAAAAAAACCTGGCTATTGGCGCACTCCTCTCTATTTTGGTTTTGTTTCTATTTCTTCGTTCCGGTTCAGGTACCTTAATTGGAGCCATGGCGATTCCAATTTGTACGGTAGCTGCTTTTCTAGGCCTATTAATTACCGGCAGAACGATCAATGTGGTTTCATTAGCGGGTGTTGCTTTTGCCATTGGCATGACCATGGATAATAATATTGTTGTAGCAGAAAATATTTATCGTCATTTAAGTAAGGGGGCCAAGCGATATCAAGCGGCACTTCAAGGTGTTATTGAGGTTTGGCCTGCAGTGCTGGCATCAACATTAACCACCGTTTGTGTTTTTCTGCCGATTGTTTTTATTCAGGAAGAAGCTGGTCAACTATACTCCGATATTGCCATTGCCATATCAGCTTCGATTTTGATGTCCATGTTGGTTGCAATTACGCTGGTACCTGCTGCAAGTAGCCGTTTTTTAAAGTTTAATGCCAATAATAATGCTAAATCTTCTGTATTAGACCGGATAGCCAAATCAATTGCTGATAAAATATTAGCGCTAGTTCATTGGCTTAGCAGTAGTAAAACACGTTCTTTATTGGTAATAGTTATTGTACTTAGTGGTGCTGTTGCCATTTTGTATTATCTTACACCTAAAACCGAATACCTTCCTGAAGGAGAAGAAGCGAAAGTTTTTACAATATTGTTTGCTCCGCCTGGGTACAATATTGATACAATGAAGGAAAATTATCACCAGCTTGAAAATCAATTTTTATCAGCACTTGAAAATGATTCACAAACTCAAACTGCAGAAAAACCACCAATACCTAAGCTGACATTTTCCGTAGGATTCGTTAGTAATCAGCGAGTTTTTGCCGTACGTGGCATTGCCGATCGACAACAAACCGAAGAATTTCTTAATATTGCCAGTGCAAAAACCAGTGACATACCTGGTTTACGTTCTTTCTCATCTCGGGGGTCAATTTTTTCCAGTAATTTTGGTGGTACCCGCAGTATTAATATTGACATTAGCGCCCCCGATTTACCCACTTTGTTTGATGCTGGTCTTAAAGTTTTTCTAAAATCCAAAAAAGTCTTTGATAACCCCCGTGTCAAACCCACACCATCTAATCTAACGATGGGTCAACCAATGTTGGAGGTCTATCCAGACTGGGAACGTGCTGCAGAACTTGCCATTGATACTCAGGATTTAGGCTATACTATCTGGGCTTATTCTGATGGTGCTTATGTCGATGAATTTTTTCTGGATGATGATAAAATTGATATTTTTTTATATTCAACACAAGGAAATATCGAACACCCCTATGACCTAAATGATATTAGTATCTATTCACCTAAAGGCGGTGTTATTCCTTTAAGTGCCGTTGCCGAACTTAAAGAAACGGTCAATACCGAAACTATCCGACGTGTAGATGGTAAGAGAACTATAACCTTAAGTATTATTCCACCAAGAAATATTCCATTAGAAGTGGGGGTGGAAAAAGTAACTGAAGAAATTATCAAAGGTATGAAAGCTTCCGGAGAAATTTCATCGAATGTTCAACTTGAAATCAGTGGAGCCAGTGATCAACTAACAGCCACTCGCGATGCACTTTTATATAACTTTCTTATTGCTATTTTTGTGGGTTATTTATTAATGGTAGCTGTCTTTTCTCATTGGGGCTACCCCTTGTTGATTATGACAAGTTTACCCGTGGGTATTAGTGGCGGAATTATTGGGCTATATTTATTAAATTTAATTGGTTCAAATCTTGATAAGTTCGGCTTATATCCTATTAACCAGCCTTTTGATATGATCACCATGCTGGGCTTTCTGGTACTTATTGGCACAGTTGTGAACAATCCTATCTTGATTGTTGAATTGACTGTATCTAATATAAAGAAAAAAGGCATGCAAGTTAGTGAAGCGATTAGTCAGGCTGTAGAAGTGAGACTACGCCCTATTATGATGTCGACTATTACCACAATAGCCGGATTGTCACCTCTGGTTTTTAATCCTGGTGCCGGTACAGAATTATATAGAGGTCTGGGGGCTATCGTTTTATTTGGCCTGTTTTTCTCGATGCTAGTAACATTAACATTTATACCTGCTTTATTAGCACTCGTATTTAAATCTCCGCCATCTGATAACGTACAACAATAATCCAGTGAAACCTTATCCTCTTGTACTCAGCTTACTATTTCTGACTCATATTTCTGGCTCTGATCAATTTTTTATTTATTAATCCATTTAGCCATAGTAAAAATCATAGTATCCGGATTGATTGGTTTGGAAATATGATCATTCATACCCACTGATAATACTTTTTCGATATCTTGTTTCATGGCATTGGCTGTCATAGCAATAATTGGCAAATCTTTGTACTGTTCCTGTTCTCGTATTTTTTTAGTGGCTAGATATCCATCCATCACAGGCATCATACAATCCATTAAGACACCATCAAATGAATTATTCTGGAGCATTGTTAGGGCTTCCTCTCCATTATTAGCAATTTTCACATCAATAACACCATGTTTTGATAATAGCTTAGTAGCCACAATTTGATTTATTTTATTATCTTCAACTAATAATATCGATGTATCTTTTAACTGCTTTAAGGCTTGGTTAAACTGTTCTTTTAAAACGTCTACCTCATCACCATAGACATCTTCACCTAAACCAAAAGTGATCGATAAATGAAAGCGACTGCCGATATTTTCTTCACTAATAAGCCACATTTTACCACCCATTAGTTCGGTGAGTTTCAAAGAGATTGCTAAACCTAAACCAGTTCCACCATGTATTCTTGTTGTTGAACTATCCGCTTGAGTAAAAGATTGAAACAATTTTTCCTGATGAGCTTTAGAAATTCCAATACCCGTATCTTTAACACAAAAGTGTAAAACCACGGTTGATTCAGTGAGCTCTAGATTATCAATTGATATCGTGACGCTATCACCTGCGTGACTAAACTTAATAGCATTACTGGTTAAGTTTAGTAAAATTTGTCCCAAACGCAACGGGTCACCTTTTAAGTGCATAGGCATATCGCTGTTAATATCAAAAATCAATTCAATACCACTTTCTTCGGCTTTTAGTTTGAGTAAATTCTCCAAATTATCCAGTATTTGCTGCAAAGAGAAGTTGATGCTTTCAACTTCCAACTTTCCGGCTTCAATTTTAGAAAAATCTAATATCTCATTAATAATACCTAAAAGGTGAATTGCTGAGCTATGCGACTTTTCAATGTAATCTCTTTGTTGTTCATCTAATGATGTTTCTAAGGCCAGATGGGTCATACCGATAATGCCATTCATGGGTGTTCGGATTTCATGGCTCATATTCGCAAGAAATTGACTTTTGTATCGGTTTGCTTCTTCAGCATTTGCTAAAGCTTTCTTTAAAGACAGGGTTTTTCTCTCAACCAGTCGATTAAGCTCTTTATTTTTTTGGTTAATTTTTTCGTTGGCTTCATTTAATTCATTGGAGCTTATTTCCAGAGTATGTTCAAGAAAGCGTCTTTCATTATAATGTTCATCATAGGTGTGAGAGACAACATCCAGCAATTTTTGCATTTGAGTCGATAATTGCTCAAGCTCAACGTCTTTACCGTATATTCTCTTTAATTGTCGTTTAAGTAATTTGTGCATATCACTTCAATTCATTATTCTTCATAAAGTACAGTCAAAGTGACGGTTTGATTATGTAAGTTACAATGTAAATCTTCAGTTTCAAAAGGGGAAATTTCACCATAAGAATAAAAGCCTGTTAAAGAAACATTTTGGCCTAATTCTTCTTCAATTGCTTCAAGTTCTTCATCAACCATAGGACCTAAAATAATCTTACGACCAACACAACTGACCACTAAACCCAGTGCCTGTTTGTCATTTAATTGATTAATCTTCTTAGCAGCCTGAGAGGCAGCGTCAATCAGTATGTCTATATCGGGTTTCATTAAACGCGCACGATACCCTTCAGGAACATCTCCCGCAAAGGTAATTGAATTATCTTTCTCATCTATGGCCAATAACGTTCTAATCACCTCAGGATCATCGTCATTTTCTTTAATACTTAAAGGGAACCTAAGGCCACTATTAGGTAAATCCGAAGCATAACCACCCAAATACTGCTTATAAAGTTCTAATGCAGGCTGATTGTCGATTTCATATAAGATATTTCCTTTTGAACGGGTAATAACACGATGTGCGCCAAATTCACTCCATCCACCAAAGGCACTGCTGCTAATTGTTAACTTATCACCATAGAATCCTATGGCAGCAATGCGACGTTGTTTAGGCTGGTCATTCGCAATGACCCATGTTTCCTGGAATCTATCACCATCACCGGCCATGCCACCACTAACTGCAACATTTGAAACGCGATTGATACCTCTAACCAATTGTGAACCATTAATGAGCAAGCCATCAGATAATAAAAAGATATGCTTTAAATCTTCACTAGCTAAATCAGTCACAAGTTGTTCGGATAAAGTTTCCAGGTTATCATTTTCGTTAAAATCAATATAACTTAACTTCACCTTTACATTATCAAATTGAACAGCAGTGGCGGTAATCTCTGCATCACTAAGGGCAGGCCCTAATACATTACCTGAGGATGTACAACCAACAATAATGGCTTGTGAATATTGCTGACGTAAATAATCAAAATGCTCTTTTTTCTTAAAACTATCAGTTTCACCAAAGATGAAGACTATATCTGCACTATCTTTGTTCTGGAGCACTTCTTTAGAAGTCTCCCAACTGGCATTTATATATTCCATTATTTCAACTTTCATTGGTTTTCCTTACAAACAGATAATATCAACGGTTTTATACCGGTAATGCTTGGAAATGCAGAGAAGCTTTTTTAATTTTTGGTGATTGAGCCAAAATTACCAAAAGTAGGGCCTACGAAGGTAAAGTAACGAAGCCTGCATTTTCAAAGGTTACGGGCATATATCATTTAAATAAAAGCAAGTATAGCTTATACCTTTCACTAATAAAAATAATCTTTATTGATATCCAGGCAAGTCATAATACAAATTCATTTTATGCGGAACTCTCCTCGTTTGCTATGCCCTGCGGGCGCAGACAGTCATCGTCAATAAATATTGCATTATGTCTTACTTGAATATCAGCTAGCTTCTGATATTAAGAGATTCAGACAGATATTTCTTTAATTGATTTAATAAGCTTTTCTGTTAAACCTTCTAGCTTTTTCTTGATTTGACTGGCTTCATCAATAGAGGACATACTGACATAAGCCACATATTCACCCGCTAATTGATGATACTGTCGATGTAATGCTTTTAATTCTGTTAAATCATTATTTAAATTAGCAATATTGCTTGAAATACCTAATGGGTTATCCTTTGTTTTTTTCATCACGCCATTAAGATCGATTAAAAGGAGAATCTATGCGAATACAAAAGAACAACTTGGCCAAGCACGATCACTTAAGTTAAATTTTTTTCCTGCCTACAATTCATAAAAAAGTGATCGCCTTCAATGTTATTGAGTGTTTGGCATCATGTTAATACGCAGTTGGTAAGTTTTTCAGAAATTCATTTATACCCAATTTGCACCACTTTGATAAAACTTGATACAAGATGAATAATACCATTATTATATTATTACCAATTTTTCACATTTTTATGTCAATAAATTGATAGAATGAAGCAGTAACCGTAAATTTTAATTTCTTACTAACTAAATCGAGAGTAGTAAAATGAAAATAATAATTAGTTCAATATTTATGTTATTTATTGTTAGTGTAAATATTAATGCAAATGAAAATGAAACTGAAAATGATAAAATTTTTCCTCAACAATTAACAGCACAAGAACTTTTATATTATTGTGCATCAAGTAAGTTAACGCCAACAGGCCGTGAAAAAAGAAAATATTGCTATGGTTTTGTCAGTGGCGTAGAAGAAACAGAACGTTATTTAAAAGGGCAGTCAACGCATTCAAAAAAACCATTAATATGTTTGCCAAAAGAGAAAACAGCTTATGAATATGCACGAGATTTTAAGCAATATGCCAATAGAATGAAAGGAGAATTAAATCAACCAGCAGCATTAATTGTTATGAAAGCGCTTGAAGAAAAATATCAATGTAAATAAACTCTATATGTTTCCATGGCTTCGATGGCGGGATACTCTACTATAATAAGAAACAAAATATCATTAAATTTGCAGGTGCAGAAACTTTTATATCTGCTTCAGGATGATTAGCTGAATGTAATTATTGGAAAGTGACTTATGTTCTTTTAACTCAATGAAACAATAGTATATAATTTATTATAGTCGATATCCAAAATTCCAAATGTGTTTTAATTTAAATTATTTATGTAAGTTCAAGGTTTATAATGTGAAAAGTAGATATTTCTTATTAATTCTTTTTTTAGTTAGTTTGGTTCAATTTGCCTTTGCAAATACTTTTGTCGGATTTGTTTCCGAGTTTACAGGCAATGTTACTTATAAAGATAATAGAGGTTTTGGAACGGTGGATTACGGTCATGAGATACTTATTGATAGTATTTTACAAACCGATATAAACTCATCAGTAAGTATTACATATTACGATAGTTGTAGGAGTGAATGGTTTGGGGGAAACACGGTAATTAAAATAGGCAAATCTAAAAGTCAGAAAATATCAGGAAAATTACTTAAAACTGAAAGTTTCGACTGTGATATTCCTTTAGTTAAACTAGATGAAAAAGATTCATTTAAAACGGCTGGTTTTCGTTTTAGAGGTAAGTCTACAGAGACAAAGAAAACAAATACTAAAAATAATATTTTGGCAAAAAAAGTTAAAGAATGGGGTAGACTAAACTCTTTAGCAAATATAAACATTTGGATAGATGGTAAAACAGAAAATAGTTTCAAAAATCGAGAAAAGATTAAAATAAAGGCACAATCAAATATCGATGCTTATATTTTGATAAATTTTTATACTGATGAAATTATTATTCAGTTCTTAAATAATTTGAAAGCAGGACAAACTCAATTATTAACTCAAAAAGCAAATAATATGGTATTTAATAAAACATTATATGAGAATAGTATTCAGTTTCTTGTAAGCGACTCTCCTTTTCCTAGTGAAGTTTTATCTGTTACAGAAAATGAGAATTCGCAAGCATATCAAAGAAAACTCTACAAGTATTTATCAAATTCACAAGATTTAAGTATTCAAGAATATAGATTAAAAATTGAGGCTGCTGATTGATTTCTAAAATGATAAGATTATCGTTCAATATCCTTGATTTGACTCAATAGTTAGCTGCTAAAAGTCTACTTTGAGCAAGTTTGCTTAATTCACAGTCTTTAATTCAGGTCATCAAATGACTCAAATGATCGCTTATGCGGAGTGCTAAGTCATTATGTGGAGCGCTACATAAGCTCGCATCTCACCCATTGGTTGGTGATAAATTAAGGTGAATACCTTCTTTGTAACAGCAGGCAAAATATACTGTCTATCTTGAATGTCTGCTTCCTTGTTCATATGAAAAAATAAACAACTGCCTTTTGTAACAAATACATTTTTGGAATACATATTTAGTGAGGGAAAGAGCAACTTCGGAATTAATATTTTTCCATCTCTGGTTCAACTAAGTCTGCCCAGGCGTCTAAACCTCCTTCCAGGTTTATTGTTTTTTTAAAGCCTCTGCTTTCGAGAAAACCAGCAATTACTCTGCTTCTGACACCATGGTGACAGATTACCAATATTTCTTCACTGGTATTTAGTTTATGAAGATTATCAGCAATGTCTCGCATTGGGATCAGAATAGAACCATCAATATGACAGATATTAAATTCCCATTCTTCCCGAACATCTAGTAACGTAGGCTGATTCTCACTTATATATTTTTTTGCCTGCCTGGGGTTCAAGTTTTTCATGTTGTTTAATTGTAAATAGCTGCCTATAAAAATATTACATCAATTACCAGAGCATTTAAAGGCCAGGTTAAAAGAAAGTTATCTGTCAACACTTTCCTGGACACTCAATTACGCAGCTGGATGGGGCAGTGAAACCTGGGACTATTTTTATCACCTTGAAGCCCGTCTACTAGACTTACAAATGCAGTTGGAAACACAAAGCTATCAACCATCTGGATTTCGCTATTTTCAGGTGAACGCTCCCAAACCACGCTTGATCGCAGTAGCACCATTTAAAGATCGTGTCGTGCATCATGTGTTTTACTAATGAACCAACAGTATATTGCAAAAAACTTTATCAAAAGAGAAATGAATGAATACAGCAAAGGAAGATGTTAAATCATTACTGGATAAACTGCCGGATGAATGTACTTTGGAAGATGTGCAATATCATTTTAGAAAGTGTACGTGATAGATTTGAATAATTACTTCGAGCAGAAGGACCTGCCGACTATATCTGTATGGTTAAAAATTAGAATATATCTAACCACATGAATTACATGGAAAAGATGGTGGGCCCAGAAGGGCTCGAACCTTCGACCTGCCGATTATGAGTCTACTTTGCCTGTTATAACCTTTACAGCTCAAACAGTGTTCGTGGAATCATTCTTGAAATCTATGGACAATAGACGTAAAGTACTATTTGCTCGAATCGAACGATTTAACTATAATATAAGCAAATATTTAGAGGTATTTTAATATGGAAACGCTTACGGCAAATCAAGCTAAAACGCAATTTGGAGAACTTATCCTCAAGGCTCAACAACATCCTGTTCAAATCAGTAAAAACGGAAAGCCGGTGGCAGTCGTATTGTCTATGAATGAATTTTCAGGCATGGAATCGTTAAAGTTACAATTACTTCAACAAAGGACTGAGCAGGCTAAAAATGATATTAAAAATAACCAAACGCTTGATGGTGAAGCCTTTTTTGATGAATTAGAGTTAGGTCATTATGACGGATAAGCTAAATTTACGTCTAACGCCTGATGCTAAAAATGATCTCATTAATATCCGACAATACACCATAGAACATTGGGGCAAGCAACTTATGAGAAAAGCGAACTGTTGGTTTTTACACATGTAACTTGAAGAATTTTAACAGTTATTTTTATTTGATTTCCTGATTATCTTAAAATCCGAGCCTATTCCGAAATCTGGAACGTTCGTGTATCTATAAATGCTCGAAATTTATGGGTTCTGGTTTTCTGAAAGTGAGTGCTAGCAATAAATTTCAGATGATCGAACTCGATCCGAACCCGAACTAGTCCCGAAAAAAATTTGAAAATTCTTCTTGGTTACTTCAGTTTTAATTAGATTCATACAACTGATTTATCTAAATTATTTCTGACCAATGAATTATAAAATCATTGTTTTCTAAGCATTTACATTAAAGTCAGTGACCTCTTGGTGAGATTTTTATTTGTGATGTATGTATCAAATTCAAAATTTAATCCATGTCTTTGGGGCATAATGTGATCAAGTTCTAGTAAATTAATAACCGACTATTCTAATCTGATATTAACAGAAATAAATATCAGGAGATGGGTTATGTCTAAATTAATTGAATATCAGCATTCCAATGGAAGCTTTGCATTAAATCTTAATAATTCTGTTCATCCAATTTCAGATGAGATTGCAAAATATATACAAGATTTAGAATATGATGCTGGTGAAAATAATATAAGCTGGACTGAACAGTTGCTTCAAACTGACCCATATATTGCAAACATAATATCTCAACTCGAAAATGTTTGAGGAAATTTGTCTTCGTGGTTCAAGGTGTTAGCACAACTGCATTCTCATATTAACATCCAATTAAAGTGCTTGTTAGCCGAATTATATATGACTTTTAGATGCTTTTTGTTTTAATAGCATTACAAAAGCTACAATTAACAAAACAAAGAAAATCATAGTAAAACTGCTTTTTAGAATGGTAAATATGCTTGCTATTTTAACTGTTGTAACTTCTAGCTCTGGAAAAGAGTTTATCATTTTAATAATAAATATATT